>CAZEAV010000437.1:0-2957 GCA_964510215.1 uncultured Iamiaceae bacterium | reverse complement strand
CACCCCAGCTGGATGGGACCGGCGTCATCAGTAGCCACGGTCGGTCAGCATAGCCCGGCAACCGCGCACCTGCCGGAAGTCTGCTCTGCAGGCCACATCCACGTGGCGCATCGACAACACAGACCGCGCAGTGTCACAGGCTATGTGCGGGCTGATGTCCGCGGAAGACTCTCAACCAGACGCGGCACTCACCGGCTCTCCAGCCCCCAAGTTCGACGCTCAGCCACCAAGTACGCAGCGGAGCCGGCTACATCGAGCGGTCTCGACAGATGCCGGCCAAGTCACATTGCTCGCAAGTCGGGCACCACGACACGAGGCGCGGTAAATCGTTCGTGCGCAGGGCATCACCTGCTGTTCGAATGCGATCCCGTATCGCACGAAGCAAGTCGTCCTCAACCTCCTCACGGGTGTTCTTGCCATCCTCGTCGAGGTTGAGCACCTCGATCAGGTCCGCGTCTTCCCCGGTGAGCTCCTCATACCCCACGGCATACACATGCAACTGATCACGCGTCACCTCCTCTGCCTGGGCACGGTCGGTGGACTTGAAGTCCACGATCGACAACTCGCCGGTATCAATCTGACGGATGAGGTCGATCCGACCGTCAACTGTGATGCCCGGTGCGACGTGCACCTGGATTTGCTTCTCGGAGTACACCGTCCGCGGTATCTCGTCCCCGTGCGTTGCGAAATACCGTTGGATAGCCGCCTTCGCGGACTTCTCCAAGGCCTCCCGCAGTTGCGGATACGCGAACGGCGTGTGCAGATGCCGGGTGACAAGCTCGTCTGTAGCCGAGGCATCCAGGATGTTGCCAGCGAGCGCCTGCTTGTGAACCTCAGACAAGGCGTCGTGCAGACCCTTGCCGTAGCCGAGCGCCTCATGAATAGGCGGATTGAAGCCGTACAGGAATCGAAGCTTGAACGAGTACGCGCATTCGAACAGGTACTTCAGTTCGGAGAAGGAGAAGTTCACCTGCGGTGTGTCGTGCAGGGGTGTCGGCACGAGCTTTTGGACCGTAGTTGGAGGGCTCGGTCTGGTGGAGACCCAACTGTTCGCGGTGCAATGGTCGAAGAACGCAGACCTGCTCTTGAACTGCTTGCTGGTGCCTGGTGAGTACGTGAGGCTCAGGTACTTCTGTGCGCGGGTGATGGCGACGTAGAACAGGCGAGTCTCGTCCTCAATCGTGCCGCGGTACCGGTCGGCATCAGGCACCGCCTCCTGCGGGATGACGTGAAACAGGTTCAGCCCGCCCCAACGACGGGACGGGAAGCGATTCTTGCGAAGGCACGGGACGAAGATCGCCGGCCACTGCATCCCCTTCGCCTGGTGCACCGTGGCCAGGGTGACCGCATCCGGTGCCGCGTAGCCCACATCGGCGTCGGATTCGGCGTAGTAGTCGGGTGCCTGGAACCGCAACCAGTTGGCGAAGGTGACGTACTTCTCCTGCGGTGCAGTGTTGAAGTAGATCTGCTCAAAGTCCGAGATCGCTTGGCTGAACTTCCCGAGCTGATAGAACACCAACTCGCCACGGCCAAGGTCGCCGGGCACGTTCTCCTCGCGGAGTTCGAGCGCTTCGAGGAAGTCGAGATAGAGCCGCTGGATGTTGTAGACGCCCCAACGATCACCTCGATCGAAGTCACGGCCCGCGCGCACGACCCGTATCGCCTGCCGCCACCGTCGCTCATCGGGCAGAAGGTCCGCCAACCGCCACAGATCATGCAACTGGTCGTCGGTGATCTCGCCGACCATGGCTCGAAAGATCCCGACGACTGCCTGGATCTCGGCTGAGTCGAAGAGCCGGTTGAGCCCCTTGACGACGTAGGGGATGCCACGCCTACGCAACGCTTCCACAAGCGGATCGGCATCTCTGGCTACCGAACGGTACAAAACTGCACAATCCGACCAGGACAGGCCACGCGGCTCGGCGCCAGGATGGTCGACAAACGGCGTGCCTCGCAGTTCCTCGATGTGATCGCAGATCCAGGCCGCCTCATCATCGGCGTCACTGAAGTCGAGCGCCAGCAGGTCCCCACGCTGCCAGGTCTGGCTTCCGGTCGATGTCATCGCCTTGGCAAGGCGCTCACCCGCCGGGATACGCTGAGCGACCGATCGGGCTAGCTCGACGATCCCCTTACTGGACCGGAAGTTCTCTGCGAGAGTGACCTGCCGGACGTTGGCGTATCGGTCGGCGAAGGTAACGATGTTGGACACCTGACTGCCGCGCCACTGGTAGATCGTCTGGTCATCGTCTCCCACTACGCACAGGTTGGCGCCGAACTGCGTCAGGCCTGCGACGAGCCGCTCCTGCAGGGCATTGACGTCTTGATACTCGTCGACGACGACGTAGTGGATGTCGTCGTGGACGTGCTCTTGTACGGCTCGAGCGTCGCTGTCGATGGCGGGGTCGCCTTCGAGGAACTGGACGGCGAGGTTCACCATCTCGGTGAAGTCGAAGTCCGCCTTGTCGTACAGCAGCCGCAGGTACGCGGCTTCGGACTCGATGACCCCGTCCGGGACCAGCGACTCGTCGACGACGTCCTCCCGCAGGACACTCATCGCCTGCAGATACAGCTTCGAGTTGGTGTAGCGGCGGAGCGTGGGAGTTCCCCCAGACAACGTGGGGCAGGTGGTGAGTCCTGACTTCTTGCTGTTGCGATCCACCAGCAGCCGTGCGGTGATGTCGGTTAACACCGAGAACTTGAAGGTGTCTGGGACGAGTCGTTGCAGCAGATCGAGGCAGTAGCCGTGCATGGTGCCGATGTACATCTCGGCGAGCCCATGAACGTTGCCGCGTTCCTCCTGGAGGATCCCCAAGATCCGGTCCTTCAACTCGGCGGCGGCCTTCTCGGTGAAGGTGAACGCGATGACGTTGCGCGGCTCCACGTCAGGCCGGTCAAGGATGTTCGCGATCCGCTGTGAGATGACTTGAGTCTTGCCGGACCCTGCGCAGGCGATGATC
>CAZEAV010000436.1:0-2959 GCA_964510215.1 uncultured Iamiaceae bacterium | reverse complement strand
GCGTGGACCTCGGTGCCGTCGAACGCTTTCACGCCCAGACGCTGGGCATTGGAGTCACGTCCATTGCGTGTGGAGCCGCCACCTTTGGTCTTCGACATGTTCTCAGGTCCTCTCCGACGAAAGTCGATCAGCTCTTGGCGATACCGGTGATGCGGATCGTGTCGTAGCGCTGACGGTGACCCCATCGAGTGCGCTGATTGGTCTTGTTCTTGTAAGTGAAGCCGGTGATCTTCGGGCCCTTCGCGGCCCCCACGACCTCGGCGGTCACCTTCGCGTCGGCCAGCTCGGCCGGCGTGGCCGACACCGTGGAACCGTCCACGACCAGCACCGGGGTCAGCGTGACCTCGCCGTCGGTGACCCCCAGTCGTTCCACGTCCAGGGTGTCGCCTTCGGCGACCCGATACTGCTTTCCACCGGTGGCGATGACGGCATACATGGCCCACGATGCTACCCGTGCATCGGCCTGACGCCCCAATCGGCAATCAGTCCTCCAGGAGCACCTTGTCGAAGACCACGCCCCGTCCCTCACAGGTGGCGCAGGGCTCGCTGAACGACTCCAGCAGTCCTTCGCCGATGCGCTTGCGGGTCATCTGCACCAGGCCCAGCTCGGAGATGTCGAACACCTGGGTACGGGTCTTGTCCCGGGCCAGCGCCTCGCGGAACACCCGCACCACCTCGGCGCGGTTCTTGCGGACCTCCATGTCCACGAAGTCGATCACGATGATCCCGCCCACGTCCCGGAGCCGGAGCTGCCGGGCGATCTCGGTGGCCGCTTCCAGGTTGTTGTGGAAAACGGTGTCCTCGAGACTGGAGGTGCCCACGTTCTTGCCGGTGTTCACGTCGATCACCGTGAGCGCCTCGGTGTGCTCGATGATGAGCGACCCTCCGGAGGGCAGCCACACCTTGCGGTCCAGGGCCCGCCGGAGTTGTTCGGCGATGTGGTGGCGTTCGAACAACGCCAGGTCCTCGACGTCGGTGTCGAAATGGCTCACCCGCTCGGCCATGGCCGGGGACACGCTCGCCACATAGTCGTGCACGTCCTCGAAGATCGCCTTGTCGTCGATCTCCACGGCCCGGAAATCGCGGCTGAACTCCTCGCGGATCACCCGCAGCGCCATGTCCGGTTCGCGGTACAACAACGCCGGCGCGGAGGCTTTCCGGGCGAGCGCGTCGATCTTGTTCCACTGGGAGACCAGTCGGGCGAGATCGCGTTCGATCTCGGGTGCGGTGATGCCCTCGGCAGCGGTGCGCACGATCACCCCGTGACCTTCGGGACGGCTGCCGTCCACCACCTTGCGCAGCCGCTTGCGTTCCGCATCCGGCAGACGCTTGGAAATGCCCACCGTGCGCGAGTTGGGCACCAACACCACGAACCGTCCGGGAAGCGACACTTCCTGGGTCAGCCGGGCGCCTTTGTGCATGATCGGGTTCTTGGTGACCTGGCACAACACCGTCTGCTTGGCACGGAGCACCTCCTCGATCCGGTCGTTGTCGTGTTCCTCGAGGTCCTCGGGGTCGAAATGCAGGTCACCCCGGTACAACACGGCGTTCTTGGGGGTGCCGATGTCGATGAACGCTGCCTCCATACCCGGCAACACGTTCTGCACCCGACCGAGGTAGATGTTGCCGTGGATCTGGGTGATGTCGTCGGTGGGGCGGGCCACGTAGTGCTCGATCAGCGAACGACCTTCGAGAATCGCGATCTGGGTCGCTTCGGGCTGCACGTGCACGGCCATCAGATAGCGGCCCACGGCTTTGCCGTTGCGGGTCTTGCCGCGGCGCTCCTCGAGGACCTCTTCGTCCAGTTCGATCGCTCCCCCACCCGTGAGCGCGGTGACCGGTTTGGCGACACCGGACCGCACGCCTTCGGGCTGGCGTCCCTTCGCGGGACGCTCGCCGCCTCGGCCCCCGCGGGCGCCGTCCTTGGCCGAGCGCTCACCATTGGACCCGCCCGAGCGTCCGCGTCCGCCCCGACGGCGGCGCTTCCGTGACGGCGAGGAGTTCTTCCCGCCCGAGGTCGACGTCCGGGCTGATTTGTCGTCGTTCTGCTTCCCCGACTGGTCGGCCCCCGAGGCGGGCGCGGGCCGGGTGTCGCCGATGCGCGGCCGGGACCCGCCACCCTGCGCCGGTGACCCGGCCGACCCGGGGCCCGCGGCGCCCCCGGAGGACCTGGCTTCCTCGGCCGGAGTGCGCACCAGTCCCGCCTCGGCGTCGGCCGCCGACGCGCGACCCTCGCGTTCGGGTTTGGGGAGCGCGTCGGGCCGATCGGCGGCCGGCCCGCCGGTGGGTCCGCCGGCCTGGCCGGCCCCGCTCTGGCGGGCACCGGCCGAGCGATTCCGTCCTCGTCCACCACGCAGCCGACGCCGGTTCCGGTTTCCGCCGGCCGAGCCGGCGCCCGGACCCGAGCCCGAGCCGCCGCCCGGACCCGAGCCCGAGCCCGCGTTGCCGTCCGGGCCCGAGGTTGCACCTGATGCCCCGGTCGAGCACTCCCCGGCGGCACCGCCGGAGCGGGTATCGGTGGCACCGTCGCTGCCGGAATCGCGTGGCTCACCCCGAACCGGTGCACCAGCATCGGCCGATTCCGCCGGTTTCAGGGTCACCGGCTCGGAAGGCGAGGGGCTTTTTTCAGACGCGTGGGATGCGCGGGGCGGATTTTTGTCGTCGTTGGGCGAATGCGCCGTGTCGTCGGCACCGGACGCGATGTCCGGGCTCGCAGATTCGTTCATGGAAATTCCTTACAGGGGAACGGCCATCGCGTCGACGCCGGGAGCGTCCGATCTCCGGGCGCGCCCCAGGTGGGGCGTCGGCCTCGGAGACATCCGGAACTCCCGAATACAGGAACGCGAAGACGGCCTGGAGAATGCTCACCTGAGGTGGCCGGTGGTGACGCCGTTCGCGGCGGCCGGGCACACCAGGGGTTCGGTCCGATAAACCAATAGATACCATGATGTTGCCCATC
>CAZEAV010000435.1:0-2959 GCA_964510215.1 uncultured Iamiaceae bacterium | reverse complement strand
CGTCGTGGGCGCCGGAGCGGTCGTGACACGGGATCTGCCGGCGGGTGTGGTCGCGGTCGGCAACCCGGCCCGCGTCATCCGTACGATCGGTCCCGGTGACCGGTGACCGATGGCGGATCGGCTCTCAGCCGGCGGCCGCGGTGACCGGGGTCGCTTCGGGAGCCAGGACCGTTTCGGCACGCGCCGCCTGGGCCTGGAGTGCCTCGCCCCAACGTTTGCCCTGTGCGATCGAGGGCAGATAGGCCCGTCGGGACTCGACGGGGTCGAACAGGCCTTTCGCCCCCTGGCCGGCGAACCCGGCGACCTTGGCGTCCGGAGTGATGAGGGTGAGTCGTCGGCCGGGATGCATCCGGTGCCAGGCCCGGATCTCCCGGTCCAAAGCGAACTGCATGAGCGACCCGGCTCGTCCCTGCACCCCCCGGGCGAGCGGAGCGACGACGATCACGTGGTCGGCGTCGGCGGCCAGGCCGATCGACGTGGCCGAGCGGACGCCGCCGTCGACGTAGGTCGCGCCGTCGATCGTGTGACGGGGCAGCAGATACGGCGCCGCGGACGACGCGGCGCAGATCTCGGCGAGGTCGTGCTCGTCGCCCCGCAGCACGGTGCGCCCACGACGTCCGCCCGCGACGCACACCGCCACGGCCGACACCAGCGGGCTGCGGGCATCGCCGAACGCCTGGCGCGCCGGTCGGAGCACTGCGCCCTCGGTCCGGTCGGGAACCGCGGGAACGATGATCTCCTCGAAATCGTCGTAGTCGAGGTCGAGCGCGACGATCGCCGCCACCCAGGACCCCGCCGACGTACCCAATGCGGGCGCGGCCGCGACGGGAATGCCCGATGCCTGCAATCCCTTGGCCACTCCGGCACCGAACGCGATCCCGAAGGGTCCGCCCCCGCCGAACACGAACGCCAGCGGGTGCTCGGCCGGCTCCGGAGGAATACCAGGAATCCGAACGGTGCGCATCGGCCGCACGTTATCGGCGCCGGACCCCGACACGGTGACCCAGCCGGTGTGCCCGCCTGAGCGGGCATGGTCCGACGGTCGCGACCGGGACGGAACTGCTCGAGCTCGAGCCTCACTCCCCCGCGATCGAGCGGATCACCCGTGCGGGGTTGCCACCGACGAGCGTGTCGGCCGGGACGTCCCCGGTCACGACCGAGCCGGCGGCCACGACCGAGCGCTCACCGATCGTCACGCCGCCGACGACGGTGGCGCCGGCGGCGATCCACACGTCCGCCCCGATGTCGATGGGCTCGGCGACGAGCGCCGTGAGCCGTCGCGACGGGGCCACGGGATGACTGGAGGTGATCAGCGACACGTTCGGTCCGATCAGTACGCCGTCGCCGATCGTGACCGGGGCGAGGTCGTAGATGGTGCAATGCTGATTGATGAACACGTGCCGCCCGAGGCGGATGTTCCGGCCACCGTCGGTGGAAAATGGCGGGATCAACCGGAAGCCGTCGGGCACCTCGGCGCCGGTGAGCTCGGCGAAGCACGCCCGGATCGCGTCCTGATCGGCGTAGGCGATCCGGTTCAGCTTCTCGGTCGACGCCATCGCCCGCTCGACGCCCTGCGCGAACGCCCGGGATTCGGCGGTACCGGTGGGAATCCTCACTGCTCGGGCATCATCTGACATGAGGCCCGGATCGTACCGGGTGACCACCCGCCCACCGGCCGTGATCAGCCCTGAGCACCCCTTTTGCCGACGCGCCGACGGTCCGCGTCCGTGCTCGGCTCACGTCGCCACGGGCACAGGCTACGACGAGCGGCGTCGCACGTGGTCGAACACCCGGGCACCGGTCACGAGCGGTGCGTGAGAGATCCGTCAGGCAGGGCGGATGTTCTGATTGACGTGGAACAGGTTCGTGGGGTCGTAGGTGCCCTTGATCTCGACGAGCCGGTCGTGGTGGTTGCCGTAGGTGGCCCGCACCCGTTCGGATCCCTCGTCGTCCATCATGAAGTTCACATACGCACCGCCCACCGAATCCGGGTGGGTCGCCTCCCAGTAGTCCACCGCCCAGTCCCGGATCACGCCGGCGTTGGCCGGGTCGGGGTCGACGCCAACGATGACCTGGGAGAACGTCGCGTCGCGGTGCGCCCACGCGGTGTCATCCGCGCCGACCCGGTTTGCCGCCCCGTCGATCGGGTACAGGTGCATCGCCGAGTGCATGGTGGGGAGCGACTCGGCGAACCGGGCGTGCGCGGCGACCGCGTCGTCGGTGATCCGGTCGAAGATGTCGCCCCGCCAGTACCACTGCAGCCCCGGCGGGTACAGCCCGTCGAACGCGGACTGGATCGCCGGGTAGGGCACCTCGCCGACGTGCTCCCACGCGGGCTGCAATGCCCGCACCGGGGCGAACACCTCGTCCGCGTCGGCCGGGTCGCCGGTGTAGCACCACACGATCGCGCACACCTTGTGCAGGTGGAACGGCTCGGGGAACGGCTCGACCGGCGGCACGGTCATCACCGCGAAGAACCCGTAGAGGTCGTCGTCCTGGGCGGGCAGGAAGTCGCGGTACCACCCGAGCACGTCCGCGGTGGCCGACGCCGGCCACGCCATCGGCCCGGCGATCACGTTGCTCACGGGGTTGCCGCGGAACAGCAGCGACGTGGCGACGCCGAAGTTGCCGCCACCTCCCCGGAGCGCCCAGAACAGCTCCGCGTGGGAGTCTTCGGATGCGGTGACCTGGCGCCCGTCGGCGAGCACGACCTCGGCCGAGACCAGGTTGTCGATGCTCAGCCCGTAGCGGCGGGTCAGGTACCCGTGACCCCCACCCAGGGTGAGCCCGCCGATGCCCGTGGTGGAGATGATGCCCGCAGGCACGGCGAGCCCGTGGGCGTGCGCGGCGGCGTCGAGCATCCCGACCGTGGCGCCGCCGCCGACCCGCACGGTGCCGTCTGCGGCGTCGACCTCGACGGCGTGCATCGGCGACAGGTCCGCCACGATGCCGCCGTCGA
>CAZEAV010000434.1:0-2965 GCA_964510215.1 uncultured Iamiaceae bacterium | reverse complement strand
GCCCTTTCGTCGTGACGGCGCCGTGAGCGTAACAAGCCCGAACGGAGTGATCGGCCTGTGAATCGGCGCGCGGTGACCGTGTCGCCCGTGTGGCGCGCCGGTCTGTCAAGCCTCCAGATCGCGACTGCCGTAGCGGATCGGGGTATTGAACCGAGCGACGCCGGGGTGTTCCCGGTGCGCCGCGCCGCGTGCGCGGTTGCCGAGGCTGGCGATCTCCTCGCCGATGGCATGGACGTGCTGCGGGCTGCGCAGCGATCGAACTTCCTGGCCGATCTCCACGATCGACGGCTCCACGGCGTCGCCGTAGTCGCCGAAGATCGGATAGATGGCGGCGCCGGCCGCAGACGCCAGGTACAGGTCTTCCCGCGTGCCCATACCGAAGGGTTCCATGACCAGGTAGCCGCGGTCGTCCTTGGCGTCACGGGAGCCGCTGCCGGCCTCGATCACGACGTTGCCATGGTCCGAGGTCATCAACTTCAGGAACTCTTCGCGCGTGCGCGCGTTCTGGCGCTTGCGGAAATTGCGGACCCGGCGATTGAGGTCCTCATCGGTGATGTCGCCTTCATTGACGGCCTCACCGCCGCTCACGGGGAAGGTCTTCAGCACGTTGCACACCTGGCGGAGGACATCGTCGATGACGTTGAGCCCCATCACCTCGAGGTAGCCGAGCAGGCGTCCGATCATGAGCGTGACCCGGGTGTCGAAACGGTCGAAGCCGTGGAGATGCGCGGCCCGGCTGAGGTATCCGAGGTTGAAGCCGACATCCTGGAACTCCAGGTGTGATCCGACGAACACGAACGACTGCCCGTCGGCCAGGCGCTCGAAGAACTTCTCGCGTTCACAGAACCGGAGGAACACGTCGAGGTTCGTCGGCACGTGTGGCCCGTGGAGAACTTCCAACATGTCCAGGGTCCGTTCGGTGTCACCCGAGGACAGGGGCGACGAGCGGAGGAACGTCTGATCGTGATCGAGCGCGTCGGGTCGGGGTTTGGCGGTGAGACGCTCGGGCGGAATCGGGGTGAAGATGCTTGCGAACTCGACCCCGCCGATCTGGGTGGCCGACTGGTACAGGAGTTTGTCCAGTTGCCGGTGGACGCCAAGCATTTCCTGGAGCTGGTCGGCAGCCTGCTGGATGAGGCCGCCGTCGGCCCGGGTCGGCCCGGGCATCGCGTGGAGATCGTCGCTGTCGCTCATCGACGTCCCCCCGACGTTGCACGGTTGCGTCGGTGAATCGGATGCCAGGGTGGGCAGGTAGGTGACATGGGGTGTTGGACCTCGCACGTGCGCCGTTGGTTACCAGTCGCCGGCGTCGGCCGCGCCCGCGGTCGGCTGTCCTCTGCTTCGGGTGCGAGTGGGTAGCTTGTGCCGCCATGGCCCAGAAGTCGGACGCAACGTGGGGGTGATCCTGGGCCTGATCGTGGCCGCGGCCTTCGGCAGTGGCGACTTCCTCGGCGGTCTGGCGTCACGGCGGGCCAAGACCTTGGCCGTGCTCGCGGTGGCCCAGGTCGCGGCGCTCGTGCTCGCCATCGTCGTGGCGTGTGCGGTCGGGGGCAGTGTCGACGCCCACGAACTCGAATACGGAATCGGCGCCGGAGCCCTCAACGTGATCGCCGTCGGCTGCCTCTACCGCGGGCTGGCGATCGGTCGGATGGGCCAGGTGGCACCGATCGCCGCGGTGGTCGGGGCGGTCCTCCCGGTTGTCTGGGGGGTCGTGCGTGGCGAGTCGCTGAGCGTCCCGCAGGTCGTCGGCATCGCGTTGGCGGTCATCGCGGGTGGACTTCTTTCCAGTCAACCCGAAGAGGCGCGGGGTGGGCTCCTCGGCCAGGCGGTGCTGCTGGCCGCCGGTGCCGGCGTCGGGCTCGGAGCCTCACTGGTGCTGTTCTCCGCGGCCAGTCACCATGGACACATGTGGCCGGTGCTCGGGGCCCGTGCCGCCGCCTGCGTTCTGGTCTGCGGAGCCCTGGCGCTGCGCCGGGAGGGTGGTTCGCTCCGGGCCGTGCCGAAGGTCGAGGCGTCGGCGGCAGGGGCGTTCGACGTCGGCGCGACCATGGTCCTGCTCGTCACGCTCAAATCGCATCTGGTGGCGGTCATCGCGCCGGTTGCCTCGCTGGCGCCGGCATTCACAGCCGGACACGCCTGGTGGTATCTGCACGAGCGGATCTCGAGAGTCCAACTCGTCGGCCTGGTCGTCGCCCTGGTCGGCCTGGCGCTCATCGCCCTGGCGTGAGCCTGCGGGCTGCAAGACTGCCCGAATGCCGAGCGCGCTCCCGCTGACGGGCCCGGTCCGCGTCGCCGTCGTCGGACTCGGACAGATCTCGGAGTTGTTGCTGCCGGCCTATGCCGACAACGACGACGTCGCCATCGTGGGCCTGTGCGACCGCAATCCGGCGCGCGTGGAGCGTTGGGCCGGTGCGTTTCCCGACGCTGCAGTCTCGACCGACCTCGACGCGGTCCTCGCTACGTCACCGGACGTGGTCGACGTGCTCGTGCCGACGCCGCTGCATGCCGCGGTCGTCGTCCCGATTCTCGAGCGCGGCTTCCACGTGCAGGTCCAGAAGCCGATCGCACGCGACCTCGAAGGGGCGGAGGCGATGCTGGCGGCGGCACGCCGGAACGGGGCGTCGCTGAACGTGCTGGAGGACTACCGCTGCTTTCCCCCGATCGCGAAGCTCGCCGAGCTGGTGCACGGGGGCGAGATCGGAGCGCCGGTGGGATGTCACATGAAGATCGTGGCCACCGGTCTGGGCGGGTGGGACGTACTGCCTGAGAGCTACGAGTGGCAGTTCGAACAGCAGCGGGATGGGCGGGGCATGCTGGTCTTCGACCATGGATGGCACCAGTTGGCACTCGCGATGTGGCTCTTCGGGCCGGTGCGCCGCGTGTTCGCGTGGATCGGTGAGACCGAAGTGGTGCCGGATCTCATCGTGATGGACGCTCCCACGACCCTGGTCTGGGAGCACACCAA
>CAZEAV010000433.1:0-2968 GCA_964510215.1 uncultured Iamiaceae bacterium | reverse complement strand
CCCGCCGTAGATCTCGGCGGAGGCGAAGACGAAGCCCCGCCGCTTGGACAGGTTGAGAACAGCGTCCATCTTGTCGTCGGGCGCGGCGGCCGCCTCAGCACACATGACGGCCAAGGGTAGTTGCCGACCCCGATCTGACCCATGTACGCCAGATCGGCCCGGACTCGGCCACTAGCGTTCTCGGCGTGAGTTACCAGAGCTACAACCTCCCCCCGCCCATGCCGGTCGATCCGACGGGCTCAACCGGCAAAAGGATCGGCGCCTGGCTGATCGACGGCGTGATCTTCCTCGTCGTGTACAACATTCTCGGCGCGCTCTTCGGCGTCGGTGGCAACATGAAGAGCCGGGATTTCTCCGGCGACACCGCGAGGGCCAAGCAGTTCTGCGACGCCTGGAACGCTGCCCACAACGGCGTCTGTCTGCACAGCAACGGGTCGGTCACCACGATCGAATCCTGGGCCGGCGGGGTCTGGATCTTCCTCGCGCTGGTCGTGATCTTCATCGTCTACCAGGGTCTCCTCGGCGCGAGCCTCGGCAAACTCGCCATGGGCCTGCGCATCGTCAAGGCCGACGGCAGCCTGGCCGGGATCGGCCCCTCGGCGATCCGCACGGTGCTCTGGATCATCGACGCCATCACCTGTGGGCTGCCCATCATCGGCGGCATCCTGATCCTGTCGACCAAGGGCCACCGCCGAGTCGGGGACATGGCCGCCGGCACCTATGTCGTGCCGCACGCGTACGTCGGCTACCCGGTGATCCTGCCCGGACAGCCCGGTTGGGGCACCTACTCCCAGCCCGGGCCGACGCAAGGGTTCGGCTCCCCCGGCCAACTCGGCCAACCGGGGCAACCGAACCAACCGGGGCAACCCGCGGGCGGGCCGCCGACGTTCCCACCGTCACCGGCCGCACCGCCGTCACCGGCGGCGCCCCCGACGGCCGACGGTCCGCCGGAACCCTGGGCGCCGACCGACCCGAACGGCCCCGCACGCACACCCGATGCCGGTGGTACCACCGGCGGCGAAGGCACCGGGGAGTACGAGGCGGACAAACCGATCTGGGACGACGAGCGGCACGCGTACATCCAGTACGACTCGGCCCGTCAGGCGTGGCTGGAATTCGACGACCGGGCCCAGGAGTGGAAGCCGATCAGCACGTGAACCCACCCCTCGGCGGGAGCGGCGCCCCGCCGGCCGTAGCACTCGACCCGACCGCGGTCATCGGTCGCCGCGTCGTGGCCAAGATCATCGATTACCTCATCTTCCTGCCGGCCGCAGCGATTCCCTATGCGGAAGCGGTGCGAAGCTTCTCGAGTCGCACCGTCGCCGACGCCACGTCCTACTGCAATGCGATGTCGACCCGTTCGCACCTGTGCATGCCGGTCGACCCGACCACCGTGTGGCAGTTCGACGTTCCTTCACCCAGGTGGTATCTGGTCCCGATCTGTTTCTGGATGATCGTGGCCTGGCTGGAAGGGCACTACGGCTGGACCCCCGGCAAGCTCGCCGCCGGCATCCGGGTGATTCGCGACACCACGGGCAGACCTTGTGGTTTCGGCCGGGCACTCATCCGGAATCTGCTGTGGATCGTCGACGGAATCTTCTTCGGTCTCGTCGCCGTGTTGGTCGCCAATCGATCGGCGGGCCACAAGCGACTCGGCGACAACGCCGCCGGGACGCTGGTCGTCCACCGGGCCGTATGGGGCACACCGGCGCGACGGGCGGACCCCGAATGGCGGAGCGACGAGACTTGCCCCGCGTTCCCGGCGGATCAGCCGATCTGGGATCCGGCCCGAGCCGCCTGGATCACCTGGGACACCCCCCGAGCGGCATGGTTGCAGTGGGATGCGACGCTGCAGCGGTGGGAGCCGATCAGCACGTGAGGTACGGCTGGACACCTCTCCGGCATCGCCGCCTCCTGCGCTGACGCGCCCGATCAGATCCCGACCGTGGAGCGCAGGCGGCGTTCCAGGTGCACCTCGATCGACCGGGTTGCCACGCCGGCGAACTCGGTGCCCGCCGCCGACCGTGGCTCGTCGAGTACCTGGTTCAAACGCCCCGAGAGCACGCGGTGGAACAGACTCAGCGCCTCGGTCGAGATCGGCTCGCCCCGGCGGTGCGTCGCACACAACGCGCCGCCCTCGCTCAGATCGAACGCCACCAGATCGTCGCTGGTGCCACATACCGCGCACCGGTCGGTGATCGGCCGCACCCCGTCGTGGGCGAGCAGCTTCGCGAAGAACGCCGGCACCACCACCGGGTTGCGCGTGTCGTTCAAGGTGCGGAGCGCGCCGGTGAGCATCCGGTAATGCGCCGGGTCGCTCCGGCCTTCCAGTGCGACCTGATCGACCACCTCCAGCATCGTGACCGCTCCGCGGTACAGATCCAGGTCGGATCTCAGCGCCGCGTACGGCTCGACGCGTTCGGCCTGGGCGACCACGTCCAGGTTCCGGCCCTGGTGGCACTGGATGGCCACGTGCGTGGTCGGCTCCAGGCGCGCACCGAACTTCGAGGAGGTCTTGCGCACCCCTTTGGCCACCGCCCGCACCTTGCCGTGGCCCTCGGTGACGAGCACCACGATCCGGTCGGCCTCACCCAGCTTGTAGGTCCGCAGGACCACCCCGCGCTCACGGTAGATCCGCGAGGTCACTGCACCCCACCGAAACGGCGTTCCCGGGCCTGGAACTCCCGGACCGCATCGAACAGGTTCTCCCGGCGGAAATCGGGCCACAGCACCTCGGTGAACACGAGCTCGGAATAGGCGAGCTGCCAAAGCAGGAAGTTCGAGATCCGGTATTCGCCCGAGGTGCGCACGACCAGGTCCGGGTCGGGGATCTCGGGCGCGTACAGGTGGCGTCGGATCGCCGTCTCGTCGATCTTGTCCGCCCGCACACCGTCGGCGACCAGTGCCCGGACCGCGTCGACGATCTCGGCCCGGCCGCCGTAGTTGAAGCACACGTTGAACGACATGC
>CAZEAV010000432.1:0-2969 GCA_964510215.1 uncultured Iamiaceae bacterium | reverse complement strand
TGAGAAAGATGATCGGGATACGGGTGCCGGCGCCTTCGTCGCGACGCAGACGTCTGGCCACCTCGAACCCGTCCAGATCACCCAACATCACATCGAGGACGATGAGCGCCGGCGCCCGCCGGACGACCGCGTCCAACGCGGCGCGGCCCGAGTCGGCCCGTTCTACGTCGAATCCCGCGTAGCCCAGCCCCATCGCGACCATTTCGGTGATGTGTTCCTCATCGTCCACGACGAGGACGCGGGGTTTGTCGGTCCCGGTCACACTCACACGGTAAGCCATTTCCACCCGGAACGGTCGCTCCGGGGCGGCCGGTCCCAGGCCATTCCCAGGAACCCCCCAGCAGGGTCCGAGTCCGGCGGCCCAGCATCGTCGACGTCGGCGTCGTGCGCGCCCTCCGGCGCCGGATGCGCCAACATTGTCCCGTTCCACCATCGACGGTCGAGGCCGCCCATGTCACTGAGAAGCCGATTGGTCGTGGCGCTCGTCGTCGTGGTGACCATCGGTCTCGTCGCGTTCGGGCTGGTGACCGCATCGTTGTACCGGCATTCGCTGCTGGAGCAACTCGACGGCCAACTCGCCACCGCGATCCGACCCCAGAGCAACCGCTTGCGCAACCTCCTGGCAGCCGGAGCTGCCCAGGATTCCTGTTCCGACGGCACGCAGACCGCCCCCGCCGGCGGTCCGGCCGACAGCGCGCCGGAACTCCACGGTCTGGATGCGGACACCCGCCTGTTCGTGGCCGGGCAGCAGGTGGCATGCGTCCCGGCGCTGGCGAGCAGCGGAAGTCCCCGCATCCCAGCCGATGTCGCGACGACCGACCACGCGCTCTACCGCACGGTTCCTTCGGCATCGGGGGGTGGCTCGTGGCGTCTGTTCGCCACACCGATCGGCACGCCGGATGCGGCCGACGGCACGGTCGCCGATCAGGTGCTGGTCGTGGCCAAGCCCACCAGCGCGTTGGACGAATCGATGAGCCGGCTGATCCGCATCGAGTTGGCCACCGGCGCAGGATTACTGGTACTCCTCGCGGTGGGCGCGTGGCTCGTCC
The DNA here is from genome assembly GCA_964510215.1 of uncultured Iamiaceae bacterium. Classification (GTDB taxonomy): domain Bacteria; phylum Actinomycetota; class Acidimicrobiia; order Acidimicrobiales; family Iamiaceae; genus JAFDWI01. The sequence goes on along the minus strand of CAZEAV010000432.1, from coordinate 1,920 downwards.
TGCGCCAGGGCCTGCGGCCACTGGAACGGATGGCCGCCTCCGCGTCGCGGGTCACCGCGGGCGACCTGTCGTCGCGGGTCGAACCGGCCGATGAGTCCTCCGAGATCGGACAACTCGGTCTTGCGATCAACTCGATGCTCACCGGCATCGAGGACGCGTTCACCGAACGCGAAGCGACCGAGGCACGCCTGCGGCAGTTCCTGGCCGACGCCTCACACGAGCTGCGCACCCCGATCACGTCCATCCAGGGATTCGCAGAGCTGTATCGGATCGGCGACGACCGCCATCCGGCCGACCTGGACGTGATCATGCCCCGGATCGAGTCCGAGGCCGCCCGCATGCACACGCTCGTGGAGGACCTCATGCTGCTCGCTCGTCTGGACCGCACCCGAGAGGTCCGAACCGACCCGGTCGATCTCAGCGTGCTCGCCGCGGACGCCTGCACCGATGCCAGCGCCCAGGACACCGGGCGTCACATCACGCTGGACGCCCCCACACCGGTCGTCGTCTCCGGTGACGCCGACCATCTGCGGCAGGCGATCACGAATCTTCTGTCCAACGCGCTCGGGCACACGCCCGTCGGCACCGCCGTCGAAGTCCGTACCCGCGGAGACGGGAACACCGCGACCGTCACGGTGCGGGACCACGGTACCGGGCTGGATCCCCAAGGGCTCGCCCACGCGTTCGACCGGTTCTGGCAGGCCGACGCCGCGCGTCGGGGCACCGGCTCGGGGCTCGGATTGTCGATCGTGTCGGGCATCGCCGCCGAGCACCAGGGCCGAGTGACGGTGGAAAACGCCGCGGACGGGGGCGCGGTGTTCACTCTTGCCGTACCGGTCGCGCCCTGAGGCCGCACGGTCGGTGATCCGGCTTGTCAGAGGCGACGCCGAGGGCCGTCCCGGCGTCGTGGGGCCGGTGGCGCGACGCGCGTGTCAGGCCGGGATCTCGTAGGTTGCCGACAGCACCGCACGTGCGAGCGTCGGATCCGCCATCGTGAAACCCACCACCGCCGGCGACGCCGACGCGTCGAGCCCGAGGGTGGGCACCGACAGTGCGTGCACGGCGAAGAGGTACCGGTGCGGGCCGTGCCCGGGCGGTGGGAACGGCCCGGTGTAGCAGGTGTTGCCGGTGTCGTTGCGGGCGTGGATCGCGCCCTCGGGAAGACCGGCGCAGTCACCCGATGCGGCACCGGTCGCCAACTCGGTCACCGTCGCGGGGATGTCGAAGAGCACCCAGTGCCAGAACCCGCTCCCGGTGGGGGCATCCGGGTCGAAACAGGTCACCGCGAAGCTCCGGGTCCCGGAGGGATGGCCGCTCCAGGACAGATTCGGCGACCGGTTCTCGCCGTCGAGCCCGAAGCCGGCGTCCGCGATGAACCGTTCGGCGATGCCTTCGCCGTTGGACAGATCGCTGCTGGCGACGTCGAAGCCGGGGACCGCCGCGAGGTAGTCGTACGGGTTCGGGGGAGTCACACGGTTCGGTGCTGGCATTGGGAGGCCTCCTTGGCGATGGCGTCGGGCCCGGTCCGCGCCACGCGCCGGGCCACGCTGGTGACCTTATCGGCGCGCGGAATCGCACCGCAGCGGCACGCCCGCTCAGAACCGGTTCCGAATGACCGGTAAGGTGCGCAGGATGTCCGACGAGATCCGCGCCACCATCACCGACGACCTGCACCGTTTCTCGGCTGCCGACCGGGAAGGGTGGCTGGAGTTGTTCGCACCGGACGCCACCGTCGAGGACCCGGTGGGCAGCCCGGTCCGGCGCGGGCGTGACGAGATCGGCGCATTCTTCGACGAGAGCCACGCGGCGCCCGAGGGGATCGAACTCGTCGCGAACGGCCCCGCGATCGTCCTCGGCGACCAGGCGGCCGTCCTTGTAGACCTGCGACGGGGCGAACTCTGCCAAATCAGGAACTATACA
>CAZEAV010000431.1:0-2970 GCA_964510215.1 uncultured Iamiaceae bacterium | reverse complement strand
GGCTCGCCGTCGGCGACGAAGACGACGGCCGGGCGGGGCACCTTGTTGTAGTTCGACGCCATCGCGTAGCCGTACGCGCCGGTGACCGGCGTGACCAAGGTGTCACCGACCGCCACGTCGGCAGGGAGCTGTGCGTCGGCGACGACCAGGTCCCCCGATTCACAGTGTTTGCCGACGACCCGGGCCGCGAGGGGTCGCGGCGCGTCGACCTCCCGCGCCAGAAACGCCTCGTAGCCACTGCCATAGAGCACCGGCCGCGGATTGTCGGACATGCCTCCGTCGACGGCTACATACGTGCGCAGGCCGGGGAGCCTCTTGATGGTGCCGACCTCGTACAGTGTCACCGCCGCGGCGGCGACGATCGCCCGGCCCGGTTCGGCAGTGACGTGTGCGGAGATCCCGCTCACCCGGGCCGCGGTGTGGACCGCGTCGGCCCACTCGGTGATCGTGGGCGCGACCTCACCGGCGACGTACGCCACGCCGATCCCACCACCGATCGACAACTCCTCCATGCCCAGCGGGTCGAGGAAATCCGCGATGGCCTCGACCGCCTGGGCGAAGAAGTCCGCGACGAACACCTGGGACCCGATGTGGAAATGGATCCCGACGGCGTCCATGGACGCCGACGCCTGCGCCCGGCGGACCGCCTCGGCCGCGAGACCGGTGGCAAGCGTGAAGCCGAACTTGGAATCGTCCTGTCCAGTACGCACGTACTCGTGCGTGTGCGCTTCGATCCCGGGGGTGACCCGCACCGACACCTTGGGTGCCGCGACGCCGAGGGCGGGCACGAGGCGCTCGATCCGGTCCATCTCGTCGAAGGAATCGACGACGATCCGGCCGACCCCGACCTGTAGCGCCCGGGTCAGCTCGGCTTCGGACTTGTTGTTGCCGTGCAGGGTGAGCCGCGTCGGTGGGACCCCCGCGGCGAGCGCGACGTGCAGTTCGCCGCCTGTGGACACGTCAACCGCCATGCCTTCTTCGACCACCAACCTCGCCATCGCCTGACACCAGAACGCCTTGGACGCGTAAGAAACCCCCGGGCCGAACGCCGCGACCGCCTCCCGGCAGCGGGCGCGCAGGTGCGCCTCGTCGTAGACGAACAACGGCGTGCCGAACCGCTCCGCGAGTTCGGCCACCGGCACCCCGCCGATCACCAGGGCGCCATCGGCGTCGATCGCTGCCGAGTCTCCCAGGAGCCGCAGCTCGACCGGCTCGCCGGTCACATCGACTCCGGCGCCGACACACCCAACAGGTCGAGTCCGATCTCGAACCCGACCTGCGCGGCTCCGACCAGCCACAGGCGAGCCTGGGTCAACGCGGCGGGAATGTCGTCGCCCAGTACGTAGCAGTCGTGGTAGAAGCCGTGGAACCGGTCGGCCAGTTCGCGCACCCAGGTGGCGATCTTGTGCGGGGCACGCTCCGCGGCGGCCATGGCCACGACCTCGGGAAGTTCATCGAGCGACCGGAGCAGTGCCAGTTCGCGCTCGTGCACCAGCAACTCCAGGTCGACCTCGGCGAGCGGCTTCCGGGTGACCCCACGCTCGGCCGCCACCCGTCCGATCGACGCGATCCGGGTGTGAGCGTACTGGACGTAGTACACGGGCGACTCACGACTCTCCGAACGCACCTTGTCGAGGTCGATGGTGACGGGCTGGTCGATGGAGGTGAGTAGCGACAGGAGGCGGGTCGCGTCCGGTCCGAGGTCGGCCACCAGATCATCCAGGTCGACGACGTTTCCGGCCCGCTTGCTCATTCGTCCACTGGTGAGTGAGATCATCTGGCCGAGACGCACTTCGAGGCGCTCCGGGTCGATGCCCAAGGCGGCCACCCCGGCTCGCAGGCTGGCGACCTGGCCGTGGTGGTCGGCGCCCCAGACGTTGATCACCCGATCGAAGGAACGCTCGACGAACTTGTTCCGGTGGTACGCGATGTCGCCGGCCAGATAGGTGTAGTCGCCGTTTGCTTTGCGCAGCACCCGGCGTGCACGCGGGTCACCGAAGCGCTCCGACTCGAACCAGAGCGCCCCGTCCTCGTCGGTGATGGCGCCCTTGGCGCGCAGCTCATCCACCACTTCGCCAACTGCGGCGCTCTCTTCGATCGACGCCTGGCTGTACCACTCGTCGTAGTGGATGTTGACCGACTCCATCGTCGCCCGGATGCCTTCGAGCACGCGCGCGGCAGCCCAGGACCCGGCCGCGGTCACGTCGTCGAGTGGGCCGTCGTAGGCCTCGGCCAGATCGGCGACGTACTGGCCCGGGTAGCCGTCCTCGGGCACCGGCCGACCGTTCGCGTGGGCCAGCAGGCTGGCACCGAGTCGGCGGATCTGCCCACCGGTGTCGTTCACGTAGTACTCGCGGCTGACCGTGTGCCCGCACCGCTCCAACAGCCGCGCCACGCCGTCACCGTAACTGGCGAACCAACCGTTGCCGACGTGGATCGGGCCGGTCGGATTCGCCGAGACGAACTCGACCATGACCTTCTCGGGGTGCGCCGCGAGGGGCCGGGCGTACCCCTCGGTTCCGGCGGTGACGGCTTCGGCCAACACCTCGTGCAACCACGAAGGAGCCAGGTGGAAGTTGACGAACCCGGGGCCGGCCACGTCCACCCGTTCCACGTGCGGTGGCGGGTCTGATTCGAGCTGCGCGGCGAGCTCGGTGGCGAGCTCGCGGGGGTTCCGTCCCGCCCGTTTCGCCACGGCCAGTGCCACATTCGACGACCAGTCACCGTGCTCGCGCCGCGCGGGGCGCTCCATGCCGATCGCCGCATCCACCTCGTCTATGCCGCATGCCAGCAGCGCGGTGCCCACGGCGTCGACCAATACGTCACGGATCACGGCAGAAAAGCTCCTCACTCCCGTCCGCACCCTGGAACGGGCGTCCCATCTTCGCGGCTCGGGTCGGAACCCGACGACTCCATTCACCCTGGCTCCCGGACCGCCGTGTCCCGAGAATGCCGGCAGGTCGCCGAAAC
>CAZEAV010000430.1:0-2973 GCA_964510215.1 uncultured Iamiaceae bacterium | reverse complement strand
ACGGTCGTGTCCTCCTGGATGTCTCGACGTCGGCGGATGCGCCGGCCTAGCGCGTGCGTGCCTCGAGGGCTTCGGCGGTGCGCTCCTGCAGCACCCGCAGCCTGCCCAGGGCGTTGCCCTGGGCGGGGGCCCGCCAGTATCCCGTGGCGTCCAGCAGTGCTCGGGGCACACCCAATTCCTTCGCGAGCGTACGCAACTCGCGCACAGCGGAGGTCTCCCCTGCGATCCACATCCAGCCGAGGCCGTCGCTGAAGCCGTCGGGGCGGGCACCGGCCAGCGCGCGGACCGCCTCGGCGAGCAACGCCCCGTCGTGGTGCCGGCGGCCCGCGCGGTGCACCCAGGTCACCCCGGGCAGGTCCTGTTCCTCGGCGGCGTCCTCGACCACCACGACCGCGGTCAGATCCTGTTCGGGGTGCTCCTCGATGAACCGCCCGATGGCGGGCAGTGCCGTCTCATCGCCGGCCAGCAGCCACCACCGCGCTCCCACCGGGGGCAGGGTGGCCGCCTTGGGGCCGCCCAGATGCAGCTCGTCGCCCACCGCCGCGTCGCGCGCCCACAGCCCGGCGGTGCCGTGACCGTGCAGCACGAAATCGATGTCGAGCTCCCCGGCCGCCGGGTCGAACCGGCGGACGGTGTACGAGCGGGCGATGGGGGCGGGACGTCGGGGCCAGTGGAGGTGACCGTCGTGCTGCTCGGGCAGTGCGGGCGGCATGCCCGGTTCGCCCAGGAAAAGCTTGACGTAGTCGTCGGGCGCCTCGGTCCGGAACGCGGGCACGTCGAAGCCGCCGGCGGAGGCGGGGTCGTCGGGGTGCGCCGGCGGCGCCGAGCGGAACGGGCCCAGCTGCGGCCCGGTCAGCGTGATGCGGCGCATCCGCGGGGTCAGATCTGCGACGCGCAGCACGCGCAGCCGCCGGAGCACGATGGGCAGCTCCATGCGGTGCGAGGGCGTGATCCCCGGCGGAGCGGTGCGCCGGCGCCGCAGGCGTGCACGGCCGCCGGGGCCGCGATCGGCGGCGGCGCGCGGCGCCGGGTCGTCGGACATGCGTGGGCTGCTCCTCGCTCGCTGGGCGGCCGGCGCCGTTCGGGCCGTCGTCACTATTAGGCTAACCTACCCTAAATATCTCTCCGGGCGGCGGGCCGCCCGTGACCTGAAGGGGTGCACCGGTGCACGGAAGCAGCGTACGGCTGTCGGCCGCCCAGGCCGGTCTGTGGTTCGCGCAGCGGGCGAACCGGAACGACGGCGCTTTCATGACCTCCCAGCTGGCGGACGTGCGGGGCGCCGGCGGCGGGCTCGACCCGTGGCGGCTGGCCGCGGCGGTGGACGCGGTCGTGGCCGCGGCGCCCGAGCTGCGGACGCGCATCCGCGAGTCGGCGGACGGTGCCGTCGTGCAGCAGCCCGGTGGTCATGCGGTGGGGCCGACCCCGGTCGAGGACCGGCGTGCCGGCGGCCCGGACCCGGAGGCTGCGGCGCGGGCGGTGATCGCCGAGGCCGCGGCCCGGCCCCTGGACCCCGCGCGCGAGGCGGGCTTCGACGCAGTAGTGCACGTGCTCGCCGACGACCGGTGCCTGGTGGCTCTGCGGGCGCACCACCTGCTGCTCGACGCCTACGGGTACGCCATCGTGTGGCGCCGGATCGCGGCGGCGCACCGGGCGATCATCGCAGGGGAGGAGGTCCCCGCCGCCCGCTTCACCACGGTGCGATCCGTGCTGGACGCCGAGGACGCGTACAGCACGTCCGCGGCGCACGGCCGGGACCGCGCGTTCTGGGCGGAGGAACTGCGCGCAGCGCCCACCGCCGTGGGCTACGCGGAGGCGCCCATGCCGCCGGCGTCCGCGGTGGCCGGGACCGTCCGCACGCACCGGTGGACCAGCCCCGCCTCCTGGCGCGGACGGCTGGCGGACGCCGCATCCGGGGCCGGGGGCACGTGGGGTGACGCCGTGACCGCCGCCGTCGCGGCGTGCATCGGCCGCCTGCACGGGGCCGAGGAGGTCACGCTGGGGCACCCGCTGATGAACCGCCTCGGGACCCCGGCCGCGCGCACACCCACCACCATGGTCAATGTCGTGCCGTTGCGGCTGCCGGCGGGACCGGCGTGGCGGACCGGTGATCTCGTGGCCGAGACGGCCCGGCGATCGGCCCGGGTGCGGGAGCACGGGCGCTACCGGGGCGAGCAGATCCACCGCGACCTGCGCCTGGGTGCGGCCGATCCGGGAGTGACGGGCCCGGACGTGAACATCACCCCGTTCGACGGCGCTGTGCGGTTCGGGGGCGCCCGCGCCCACGTCGAGGCGGTCGCGCGGGGGCCGGTGCGCGACCTGCGGGTCACCGTGGAGCCCGGCGGCGGCGACACGCTGGACCTCATCGTCGAGGCCGATGCGGCGCGCTACGGCGAGGCTGCAGTGCGCGACGTCGCCGAGATGACGGGGCGCATGCTGGGCGCCTTCCTCACCCCGGACGCCGTGACCGGGGCGGTGCCGCTGACGGACGCCGACGGCGCGGAGGCGCACCGCGACGGCGCGGGCGGGCCGGCGGCCGGCGCGGACCGCGACGTCTCGGAGCTGATCGCCGCGACCGTGGACCGCGCGGGAGCGCGGACGGCGCTGGTCTGCGGCGACCAGCGCATCGCCTACGCGGAGCTCGGGCGCCGGATCGACGCGCTGGCCGCCCGGATCGCGGCGGCGGTCGCGCGGTCGGCCGAACCCGAGCCGATCGTCGCGGTCGCGCTGCCGCGCACCCCGGAAATGGTGGTCGCGCTTGCCGCGATCCTGCAGGCGGGCGCCGCCTACATGCCCGTGGACCCGGGGTTCCCGGCCGCGCGGGTGGCCTACATGCTCGACGACGCGCGACCGGCCGCGGTGGTCACCGAGCCCGCCACGGCACGACGGCTGGGTCTGCCCGGCGATCTGCCCGCGGACGTCCCCGTGCTCACCGCGTCCGGTGACGGCGGCCCCGCCGCCCCGGCCGGGCCGGCC
>CAZEAV010000429.1:0-2994 GCA_964510215.1 uncultured Iamiaceae bacterium | reverse complement strand
TCGAGTTCTTTGAACAAGGTCTCGATCAAGAAGTCACGGGTGTATTCCTCGATTCGTTCAGCGTTCGGCTCTTCCTCTGCTTGCGCTGCAGCTTCGTCGACCGAGACCGACGCCGCAGCCTCGGCAGGGGCAGCCATCGTCGTGGGCGCGCCTTCGACGTAGTCGATGAACTCCCGGTCGTGGGTCTTGACCCGAAAGAGGGTGACCGCCGAGCCGATCTCGTAGCGGGCCTGTTTGGAGAATTCCGCCCGCGGCACCCCAGTCTTCAGCCATTCCACCTTGCGCCTGTTGCGGTGCTGCTCAGCGGACGGCTCGTAGTAGTAGTCGCTCGTGATGCGGCCGAAGTTCAGCGTGCTGTCGGGCTTGAAGGGATATATGACCAGATCCCCAATCTGCATCTCGAACCGGAACCTGAGAAGGACTCCGGCCCAAACGGGAATTGCTCCCGGTTTGGCCCACGGTCGCGCCTGCGCGAGGTGCTCCTTCAGCGCCTCTTTATCGGTGCTGATGTCGGAGAGGTCGCCGATGTCGTCCCAGCCGATGGCGACGAATCCTTCCGCGACTTGGTCGATCTGCGGCTGATCGCTGTGCACCCCCCACACCGTCATTGCGCGAGATCCTACCTCGGTTCCTGAACACTCGAACGGAGTGCTGCGCCACCCGGCTCTTGAAGCCCGCAAGCCGCCTATACCACCGTCCTGATGCCTAGCCGCACAGCCTCGCGACGAGGCGTAAGTGGTTTTCCGCTGACTAAGAGCCATACCTGGTCAAAAGGACGGGGGTAACGGCGTAACGACCGGGATAGTGGCGGCGATGAGACCGATAGGCGCTTCAAACGTCAGCGCTGTGTGGCCTCAAGCGTTGCAGCGACGACCTCGAACTCGGCCAGGGCAGCGGTGAGGTCCTCAACGATCTTGCGAGCTATGACGTCGGGCGCCGGCAGGTCATCGGCGTCTTCGAGAGAGTCGTCGCGAAGCCAGGTGATATCGAGGTTGACTTTGTCGCGAGAAAGGAGCTCGTCGTAACTGAGCGGCTTCCAGCGGTCGGACTGCTCTCGCTCGTCGCGCGGGCGGCCCGGCAGGTAGGACGAAACGAAGTCGTCGAGGTCCTCGCGGCGCAACGGATTCTTCTTAAGGGTGAAGTGCTTGTTGGTCCGCAGGTCGTAGACCCAAAGCCGCTGAGTCCATGGCTGCTCGGCGGCCGGCTTCTTGTCGAAGAACAGGACGTTGGCCTTCACCCCCGGCTTGTAAAAGATGCCGGCCGGCAGGCGCAGCAGCGTGTGAAAGTCAAAGGCTTCCAGAAGCTTGCGGCGCAGGATCTCCCCCGCGCCACCCTCAAAGAGGACGTTGTCGGGCAATACCACCCCAGCCCGACCATTGATGTCCAGGATGGTCATGATGTGCTGCAGAAAATTCAACTGCTTGTTGGACGTCGTGACGACGAAGTCCTGGCGAAAGATCTCCGAGTTGTCCTCGCTTCCGTTGCCGATATCGGTGCTGGAGCTTCGGCCGAATGGCGGGTTGGCCAGAACGACACTCCACCGCTCTCCGGGATCTGCAACCAGTGCGTCTTTATGGTCTACGAGCGAGTCGCCGGTCATTGAGCCAAGACCGTGCAGCAGTAGGTTCATCGACGCCAGGCGCGAGGTAGTGGAGCCGATGTCGATGCCGTGGGCGAAGGCCGAGCGCAGGTGCTCGCGCTCGGGTGGCGTCAGTGCAGCGGCGTCGCGAGTTGCGTGCGCATAGGCGGCGAGCAGGAACCCGCCGGTACCGCAAGCCGGATCAACAACTCGGTCGGCGACTGTCGGTTCCACGACATCGACGACAGCCGTAATGAGGGCGCGCGGAGTGAAGTACTGCCCGGCGGTCGTCTTGGTGTCGCCCGCGCTGCGCTCCAACAACTCCTCATAGGCGTCGCCGTTGATGTCTGACCCGGACGCCGACCAGTTCTCCTTATCGAGGTAATCGACGATCAGCGTTTTTAAGTGCGACGGGTTCGCGATCTTGTTTTGCGCGCCGCGGTAGATGGTCCCCAGCACGCCGGGCTGACTGGAGAGACCTCGCAGGATGTGGTTGTACGCATCTTCGAGCTGCTCGCCGGAGAGCCCGAGCAATCGGCTCCAGGAATACTCGGGAGGCACAATGCGCTCCGGGTTCAGCGGTCGCGTGGCCCGCTCTTCGGCCATCTTCAGGAACAGCAGGAACGTGAGCTGCTCCGTGTACTCGTACATGTTGACGCCCGCATCACGGAGCACGTTGCTCCCGGCGATGAGCTTGGCGACGAGTCGGCGTGATTCGTTCACGGGCATAGGCTCACGCTCGCCATCTCGCTGACGATCTGGCCCGAAAATGCCGCGGCGAGAAGCGAGTGGCGGAGGGCGCGACCCCGCACGCGGGTCCGGACGACCTCGTTCACGAGCTTCTCGACGGACTCGCGTCCCGTTGTGACTGCTCGGACAATGCGTTCCTGGTCGGCGAGCTCTGGGACCGGCACTCGAATCGCTGCGATGTCTTTCTGGTTGATCTTGTAGATGCCGGCGGTCGTCCTCGCGGCCCTCTCGATCTGGCGTCGAATCGCGGGCGCGTTCCAGACCAAGGACAAGAACTCGGGCGAGATGGCTGATGGGTTAGGCCTCGCTCGGATCAGCGTGTCAGGGTACGCGACGGGGTCGGGGTCCTCGATCACCAACCCACCCCGACCGACTAACCGAAGACTCCCATTTCCACGCGCGATCAAGAAGTCGCCGCCTTGCACCAGAAAGTGGCGAGCTTCGGCGGCCGACCATGCCCCGGCCTTCCGTTCGACCACGTCGACGCGGCCATCCTTCAGCGCGGTGAGGCGGAGCACTGGGAAGCCGCCATCCTCGCTTGGAACTGATCTCCCGTTCGCAAGTCTCTCGGTCAGCAAGTCCCTAAACGGAACGGTCTCGGCTTCCTTGATGGCAACCTCGCTGTCGAGAATTTGCCTGTCGAGCGCCGCTGCGCCGCGTAGCGA
>CAZEAV010000428.1:0-3004 GCA_964510215.1 uncultured Iamiaceae bacterium | reverse complement strand
GCGATCACCGGTACCGGACAGTCGTAGATGGCCGCGAACGCAGCGAAACAGCCACGATTCGCGCCCACGAGGGCGTCATAGCCCTCGGTCGCCTGCATCTCCTTGATGTCGACCCCGGCGTTGAACCCGCGGCCTTGAGCCCGCAGGATCACCACCCGCGTGCCGGGGTCGGCGCCGAGTCGCGTCACGGTGTCGGCCAATTCGAACCAGCCTGCCACCGCCAACGCGTTCACGGGCGGGTTCTCCATGACGATCTCGGCGATGCCGTGGTCGTGGGTTGTGGCGCTGATTCCCATGGTTCCTCCATGGTCGCTTGACCTGACGGTGCGTCAGACCGTAGCCGGTACCGAACCGAACGGCGACGCGCCGGTGTTGCGGTGCCAGCGTGAGGCCGCTCGAGCGCGCCCGGAGAGCCGAGAGAACGGAACTCCACGTCCACCTCGACCAGCCGCGACGCGACATCGCTCTCACACAACGTGAGCGAACCCGGTCGCTCGATGCCGAGCTCGAACGACCGGCTCACCCGGGCCGACGCGGTCCGCCGCGACGGCGAAGCACCGGCCGGCCCGGCCCGTTCCTTCTCAATCGACCGCGAGCACCGCCGCGGCCGGTCGGCCACGCGTCGCACGCAGGGCCGGCACCACCATCGCCGCGAGCGTCAGCGCCACCGAGACTGCCGCCGTCGCCACATACATCCACGGGGATCCTGCAGGCAGCACCGTACCCAGCCGTTTCAGACTGACGGGCACGAGCACGGCACCGGCGGCGAGCGTGCCGCACACCACCCCGCTCACCGCGACGATGGCACCTTCGAGGCAGACCATCCCCATCACCTGGGAGCGTGCCGAGCCGGCGAGCCGCTGCAGCCCGAACTCCCGCCGTCGGGCGAGGGTGCTGGAGGCGAGGGTGTTGATCACGGTGATCGCCACGTACCCGCCGATCATGAGCACCATGATGAGGATGGCGAAGTTGGCGGTGGTCTTCTGGTCGTCGAAGGCCTCCAGGAGCACGTCACGACCGGACACCGTCAGACCGTCTCGGTCTTTCGCCCAGGCGGTCAGCTTCGCCTGCAACGCTGCCGAGTCGGTGTGTTCGGCCGATCTGACGAGGATGCGTTGCGCGACGCCGGCGGTGGTGTGCGCGGCCAACGTGTCCGCGGGGAGCAACAGGGTGTCGTATCCCGACGGGGCACGGAACAACGCCACGACCCGAAGATCGGTCGCGGTGTTGTCGCCCATCCGCAAGGTGATCCGGTCGCCGACGCCGACCCCGAGCTCGTCGGCATGGCGTGCCGCCAGGGCGATCGTGTCACCGTGCAGGTCGTCGACGTCACCGGCGGTGATCTCCACGGGAGTCGTGGCCGCCACACCGGACGCGGTGACGCCTTGCAGGTTCCAGCCTTCGTGCATCGGCGAGGAGTCGTGTGGGCGTTCGATGAAGCCGGTGCTCTCGACGTATTCCGACGCAGCGGCGACCCCGGGCATCGCATCGAGCTTCCCGACGATGCCGGGGTCGAAGCGACCGTCGGTGCTGATCACCGGCTCGGCGACCAGGTTGTCGGCGAAGGCCCGCCGGTCTGCCAGGTCGTTGGTCGCCTGCAGATACAGCAGACCGGTCGCCACCGTGGTCAACAGGATGACCGGAGCCATGGCGGCCGCCATTCGGTTGCCGCGACTCCTGGCATTGAGCACGGCGAGCAATCCGGTCACGCCGCCGAGCGCACGAACGGGCCAGTGCGCGACGAAGGTGGCGATGCGACTCAGGACCGGCGCCGCGAGGGCGAACCCGATACCGAGGACGATCACGGCCGGCGCCGCAGTGGCCGGGGCCAGCGGCCCGCTCATCACGACCATGGTGATCAGGACGAGTGCGAACCCGCCACCGACGAAGACGACCGCCGACAACAGCCGCCCCGCACCGATCAGCTTGGCTTCGACGTCGACCTCGGCGAGCGCCTGCGTGGGTCTGATCTTCGCCACCCTCCGACCGGCACCCACCGCACCGGCCACGGCGGCGACGATCGCCACGCCCATCGCGGCCAGGGTCGGAATCCATCCCTGATGGAACACGATGCCGTCGCCCGCGATGCCACGCTCGGCGAGAAGGTCGAAGACGAACCGGCCGAGGAGCTGGCCGGGGACGACGGCGAGCGCAGTGGTCACCACCGCAAGGAGAAGGGTCTCGCGCACCAGCAGTCGCCGCAACTGGCGGGGTGTCGCACCGATGGCACGCATCAGCGCAAGGTCCCGTCGTCGTTGGGAGATCGAGAGCGCGAGCATCGACGCCACCCCGAAGATCGCCACGAGCAGCGCAAACGCCGTCAACACCCCCGCCATGGCGACCACGGTGACGCCGCTGGACTTGGCGCCGCGCTTTTCGGCCTGACCCCGCTGATCGCCGACCAGGGTGGTCGCCGTGTCGTCGAGTTCGGCGTCGATGCGGTCACGGAGGCGTCCCAGGTCGGTGCCCGGTTCGGCCACCACGCCGATCGCGTCGACGGTCCCGGCCGGTGCTTCACCTTCGAAGACGTAACTCTTGGTACGCGACACGCCGGGAAGCGCCGAGATCGTGTGCGCCAGATCGGCGTCGATGCGGACCCGCTCAGGCAGGATCGGCGGCTCGTCGGGGTCGCCGCCCGAATCGTGGTACTCCTGGTCGCCGGTGACGACGATGTCCGCGTGACGCAGCTGCTGGGCCGGAACGGCCGAGCGGATGCCCGTCTCGATCAGACCCCCACAGGCCATCAGCATGCTCGCCGCAGAGAACGTCACGACGAACACCGCCACGAACACGCCCGGACGGAACCGCAGGGTACGCAACGCCAGGCGCACCATCAGCGCACTCCTTTCGATGCCGACGCCACCGGACGACCCGGGTGTTCGTCTCCGAACGCCCCGAGCACGGGCCCCCGCGCGGCGACCGCTGTCCCCGTCGGCGCGGTGGTCTCGCCCGCCAGATGCCCGTCGGCGATAAACCGGACGCGGTCGGCATACGACGCGGCGAC
>CAZEAV010000427.1:0-3005 GCA_964510215.1 uncultured Iamiaceae bacterium | reverse complement strand
GGACCTCTTCTTCGACACCTGGCTGCCCAACACCCACAAGAAGTACTGGGACAAGTACGGCGACCGGCTCGCCAAGGTCGTTTCCTGGTACGACGGGTCGACCTCGTTGGACATCACGGTGCCCGAGTACATGGACATCAACTCCATTGCCGACTTGAAGAAGATCGGTGACAAGGTCAACTACACCATCACCGGCATCGAGCCCGGTGCAGGTGAGACGGCCACGGTGCTGTGCAAGATGATGCCGGCCTACGGCCTCGCTTCGGCGCCGACCGACGACACCTGCAAAGGCTTGTGATTCAGCCTCGACGCAGAATGAGTCGATGACCCGTGACCGGTGGGGCGCCCTCGAGGCGCCCCACCGGCGCGTCCGGGCAATCGGGCGGTGGCCGTCGGGCTACTGGGAACCCCAGTGGGTCGCGTGGATTCGGATCGCGTCGAGGGGGACGTGCTTGGCGTCGGCGATCCGAACGGCCTGCGCGACGAGTCCGGGTGAGCATTTACGGACGAAGATGCCGACGAGGTTTTCGCCGTCCAAGTCTGAACCGTCGGATCGCGGGAAGAGCGCACTGACGTTGACAAGCCCCTTGGGCCAAACCGAGTCGGGGATCGGGATCGTCGTGGTGGGATCCGTGATGGTGGCCACGAGTTCGTTCCAAGTGGGGGGGACGTATCGGGCGGGGAGCTTCCAGTCGGGAATTACCGTCTTCAACCGTGCGGCGAACGCCTTCAAGTCGTCTTCCGAATACCTCGCGTCGACGAGCTGGATGTGTCCGCCGTGGACCGGGATGGTGCGCGCGAATGCGCGGTCCGCGTCGGTGATGTGGGTCGCGGCGACCATCACCCGCTGGTCATCCCCCAGCTCAGGCAGGGAGTTCCCGGTCCAAATCGAGTTCAGCCGATTGCCGAAGTGCGTTTCGAGCGCTGCCTGGTTCTCGCTGCCCATGACGATGGCTTGCGGCCCGTCGGTCGCCGGGCTGATGTCAGGTCCACACGGGATCGTCCGGTGGTCCGGTGCAGATGTCGACGTGGTCGACTCGCCAGGCCCGGATGCCAGGGACGCCGTCCGGTGCCCGTCGCCATGCACGGCTGAGTACCCGCCGACGACAACCGCTGCGCCAACGGCTGCGACTGCGGCGGCGGTGACCCAGTGCCGCCGCCGACGGTGCGCGTCACGACGCGGCGTGGCCAGGTCGAGGCCGGACTGAAATTCGCTGAACGGCCGTGGTCGACGCCCCTCGAGGAACCGGTCGAAGAGCTGCCGGGAATCGGCCTCGTCGTTGTCATGTGCCGTCATTCTGCAACCTCCTGCTCGATCGCTTGACGAAGAGCGTGGCGGGCTCGACTCGCCCGCTTGCGGGCGGTGACGGTCGAGCAGCCGATGATCCGGGCGGCTTCACCGAAGCCGCGGCCCTCCACGTCCACCAGGTACAGCAGCGACCGGTCCCTGGGTTCGAGTCGCAGCAGCTCGGACAGATCGGAGGGGTACTCCGCGGGCCGACCGTCGGGGAGCTGGTCGATCGCGATCCCACCGACGAGGGGCGATCTGCGTCGGCGGCGCGCTTCGTCGACGACGACCGACACGATTGCCTTGCGGATGTAGGCCGCGGGGTGATCGAGCTCGGCCACGTCGTGGCGGCGCAGCGTTCGGACCACCGCCTCCTGGAGCACGTCGTCGGGGTCGTAGGTGCTGCCACACGTTGCCGCTGCGAACCGCCACAGCGCGGGGTACAGATCTTCAAGAACCACATTGCTCACCGGTCCCCGCTTTCTCCCTGCGTGTTGGTGCCCTTCGGGGCGCCGAGGGTCGTATGCCTGGTCGCACACCTACTACAACGACGTCCGAGGGCGACCTGTGACACCGAAGACGACCAAAGCGGCGTCACGGGCTCCCGTCGACCCGCGCCCGGGCCAGCCAGGCTTCTTCGCGAATCCAGGTTACCTACTGGTAACTTGGGAAGTGCGTACACCGAACCCCGACCACCGAGGAAGCCGTCGACATGTCCGAGTTCTCCCTGTCGCTGAACGACGATCAGCTCCAGATCCAACAGTGGGTCCACGAGTTCGCCGAGAACGTCGTCCGCCCCGCCGGAGCGGAGTGGGACGAAAAAGAAGAATTCCCCTACCCGATCGTGGAGGAAGCCGCGAAGATCGGCCTGTACTCCCTCGACTTCATGGCGAACGCCATGATGGGCGACTCGACCGGACTGACCCTGCCCGTCGCACTCGAAGAGCTCTTCTGGGGCGACGCCGGCATCGCCCTGGCGATCTTCGGATCGGGCCTCGCCGCCGCGGGCATCGCCGGCAACGGCACGCCCGAGCAGATGCTGGAGTGGACCCCCCAGTGCTACGGCACCCCCGACAAGATCCAGCTCGGCGCGTTCTGTGTGTCCGAACCCGACGCCGGGTCCGACGTGTCCTCGCTGCGCACCCGTGCGGTCTACGACGAGGCGAAGGACGAATGGGTGATCAACGGCACCAAAGCCTGGATCACCAATGGCGGCATCGCCGACGTGCATGTGGTGGTCGCCTCGGTCGACCCCGAACTCAAAGGCCGGGGCCAGGCCAGCTTCGTGGTGCCGCCGGGCACGCCGGGGCTGTCCCAGGGTCAGAAGTACTCCAAGATGGGCATCCGGGCCTCCCACACCGCCGAGGTCGTACTCGAAGATGTGCGGGTGCCCGGCTCGTGTCTGCTGGGTGGCAAGGCGAAGCTGGACGAGAAGCTCGCCCGCGCCCGCGAGGCGTTGGAGAACCCGAGTGCCGGCCACAGCGGCAAGCAGCCGGCCATGGCGACCTTCGAGGCGACCCGACCGTCGGTGGCGGCGATGGCCGTGGGTATCGCCCGTGCTGCGTGGGAGTACTCGCTGGACTACGCCAAGGAACGCAAGGCGTTCGGTAAACCGATCATCGAGAACCAGGCCATCGCGTTCATGCTCTCGGACATGAAGACCGAGATCGACGCCGCCCGCCTACTGGTTTGGCGCGCCGCGTGGCTGGCCCGCAAC
>CAZEAV010000426.1:0-3010 GCA_964510215.1 uncultured Iamiaceae bacterium | reverse complement strand
TCCCCCCGTCCGTCACGCCGCCGTCCGTCGTGGACGAGATCACCCCTTGGGTGGGCAGCACACCGGTGGGGTCCACGTATGCCAATTGATAGTGCAATGCCTGTCCGTCGGGCCCTGTACCCGATGGAAGCCCGGTGAATGTGTAGCCTCCGGAAGCGTTTGTGCACGTCGCGGCGGTGGCATGGGATGCGAGCGCGCCTGGCTGGTCGTCGTGGGGCGGTGTATAGGCATAGGCGTACACACAGATACCAGCGAGGCCGTGAGTTCCTGCAGCGTCCATCACCTGGCCAACGATCGTGCCAATTGCCGGTCGAATCAGAGCCGCGATGCCAATGAGTGCCGAATTGCCGTCGATAGTCACAATACTGGCCGCTGCTTCATCGGTGGTCCCATTTCCCCCGTTGTACCAGGTCGTTGCCCCCAAGCCGAGTGGGTCGACGAAGGCAACGCGATATTGTCCATCAGGTATGTCGTGCAGTTTGTAGAATTTCAGGGAATTCGCACATGTGCTGATGCCAGCGTACGATCCGTCCAAATTATAGAGATAGATACACGCAGATCTCGGCCGTAGACCAAGGATTGACGCGGCTCCACTGATACTTCCGAGTTCGTGGTGGATCTCGGTATCGACTTCAATATCATGATCGGCCGTCACCGTGACCGGGACTGCCTCGGATTGGGACGAAACTGCTGCGTAGTGCGAACCGGTCGCGGCGCCGGCCCACAGCGTCGGGTCGACACCGCGGGGGTCCGTGAAGGATATGGTGTACACGCCGGGCGCGACGTGATCCATTTCGTAGTGGGCACCGGGATCTGCGCAAGCCGTCCGAAGCTCTGTGCTTCCTTGCCACAACGAGACACAGGTCCCGGACGCGTACCCGGGAGAGGCCGGACCCCTGGCGACCATGACGGTCCCCTGCAAGATCGTTCCTCGTTCCGGTTCGAGAACGGCGTCGATTCCGTCGACGCTCGACGCCGCGTACGCCGGGACGGTGGTGCCCTCCGACTGGTCCGTGGCTCCTCCATACCAGGTCGTCTGGAACTGCCCACTCGGATCGACGAACGCGACGCGATAATCCCCGTCGGGGACGCCGGTGAGTTGATAGTAGCCGGACGTGGTGCAGGTGGCGATCCCCGCATACGTCCCGTTCGAGCGGTAGAGGTACACGCACGCTTTCGTGGGCGGATCCGCGGAGTCGAAGCGCACGCTTCCCGATATGGTCCCCGGCGCTATCGCCATCCGGGTGGTGACGGTGACTTCGCCGCTGGTCACCGAGACGGGTACCGCCTCTGCCTGGGTTGCCACTCCTGCATATTCGAGCCCGCCCGCCACCGTCTTTGCGCCGGCCCACTGAGTTGCATGAATCCCAGTGGGATCCACGAACGAGATCGTGTAGTTACCAGGTGCGACGTCGGGCATGTGATAGATGCCGTCGGCGTCGGTGCAGGCGGTCCGTACCTGGGTGGAGCCTTTCCACAGCGATACGCAGACATTGGCAAGGCCATTCAATGACGTGACGTCAAGAACCCCGCCTTGGATGTACGGCTGTGTCGGCGCTGCATCGATGGTGGTTTCGAGCGAACCGGACGAGGGAAGAATTCCGAATCCCTGACCGGGCCTGCTCGTGCCGTAGGTGGTCCCGCCGAACGTCGCGGTCACGGTTTGCGTCCCGGCAGTCGTGGGCGTGAAGATGCAGGATGCGGATGGCGTTCCGCCACCTTGCGGCGTCGTGATGGGCAGGTTCTCACACACCGGGCCGCCGATGTTGAATGTCACCGACCCCGTCGTCACCACCTGGTTCGGTACGTACGGCGAAGAGACATTTGCGTGGTAGATCACCAGGCTGCCCACGTGCGTTTCCGTCGGCCCGGTGACGCTGAGAAGGCTCGGGACACCCGCGTTCACGTAGACGGAGGCCGACGACGTCGCATAGTCGGATTCAGGGTTGTACGTCGCCGTGACGCTCTCGGGGCGATTGGCCACAACAGACGTACAGCTTGCGGTGACCTGGGTACTGGACGAATAATCCGCCGATGCGTAGAGCTCCCCGTCGGGTGCGGTGAAGGGCTGTGGGCCGTGCTGCGGGCTGACCGGGACGTTGGCACAGAGCACCTTTCCCCCGGCTGAGAACGTCACGGTGTGCTCGTTCCCCGTCGCGTTCTGATCCCGGAAGATGTCCGGGTCGGTGACCGTGGCGGTGAAGGTGTCCGACCCTTCATACCCGACGTTGGTGCTCGTGGCCGTCACCGTGGTCGTGGTCGGCGACGGCTCGATCTGGAAACTGTCGGTCGCCCACGACGACTGGTTCTGGGAATCGCCGGAATACTGCGCGGTCCACTTGCGAGTGCCGACCTGCTGTTCGTGATCCTCGGTATAGGTACTCGCCCCGGTCATCTCACACTCGGCCTGCCACGATCCGTCGGGCGCCTGAACGATCGACGCGTACGGCGCGAGCGTGGGCGTCGGCCCGCTTCCCCAGACCTCGCCCGCGCACACGTCACCCCGTTCGTCGGTGAAGCGCACCCCACCGGTGGGCTGCTTGCCGTCCTGCGTGGTGATCGTGGCGATCAAGTGACCTTTCTGGCGGAATGTGAACGTCCCGTCCGGCGTGTCGGTCGACAGTTGCACGCTCGTGGGCGTACCGCCGGACACAGGAACCCACAGAGTGCTCGACGAGCTGTCGTTCGTGGTCGACCCGCCCGTGTAGTCGGCGACCACCGACACGAAACCACCGACACGGGGAACGAAGTACGGATTTGTGGCGTCAGGCGGCGGGCCCGACCCGTACAAAGTGCCGGTGCAGGACACCTGGTAGGGAGCCGTACCGCTCACCGGCAGGTCGACGCACCCGGCAATCGGATGCTCTACCCCGTCGGCATCGGTTTCGGAGAATGTCACCGTGCCCGTGGGAACCGTGTCGTCCTTCGCAGTGACCGTGGCCCGCACGGTCATCTGCCCGCCGATGGTCGGCAGGGTCGTCGGGGCAGACACCACGATCTCGGACTCCAC
>CAZEAV010000425.1:0-3012 GCA_964510215.1 uncultured Iamiaceae bacterium | reverse complement strand
AGCGGGATCACGGTGCCGGTCATCGGGCACCGCCGATCAGGTCGCGGAGCGCGAGGGCGGTCCCGATCTGCTCCGCTTCGGCGGGGGAGAGGGCGATACCGAGCACGGTCCGGTCACCGAGCCGGATCGTGACCTCGACCCTGTCCGCGAACACGTCCACGTCCGCGTGACCGCCGTCCAGGGCGACCCTGGTGCTGCTCTCCTGGCGCTCGTCCACGTCCTCGGGGGAGTCGGCGAGTGGCGTCGCGTCAATCTTCGCGGCGCTCTTCATCTGACGGGCGTACTTCGCGGCCTTGGCGGGGGTCATCGGGTTTGCGTACGGCATGGGGTGCTCCTTCTGGGCTGCAAGGGGTGAAAAGTCAGGCGACTTCGGTGACGCGGGGGCTCTGGGCCCACACGGCGGGGTTGACGATGTACTCGTGCTCCTCGCGGTCGCTGATGTGGGCGAGTAGCCAGGCTCCGGGGATGGTGATGGACCAGACGCGGCCCTCTTCCCGTCCACGGAGCGACGAGTGCGCGAACTTGCGGGCAACGGCGAGGCTGCTCGTCCATGCCATGCGCTGGACGCGGCCCTCGGGCGCGCCCCGGTAGAGCGTGATCTCGTCGGGGCGGTCAGCGGGTGCCCCGTCGATCCGGTATCCGGCGTCCTCGAACAGTTCGGCCCATCGGTCGGGCTCCATGCTGTCTTCGGGGTACTCGGCGCTGCTCCATGCGTGATGCACGGTGTCAGTGATGGCCGGGGCCCAGGAGCCGAGAGTGTCGGCGAGCAGGTCGATCATGTACGGGCTGTCGATACGGCCCACTCGCGCCATGGCGGTCAGCATCTCGTCCGCGGTCGGCATCGGGTCGAGCGCTTCGAGGTGGGCAATCATGTCGTCCGCATCGAAGATCAACGGGATGCGGTCGAGGGCGGTCGTGGCGACGGCGGTCACTTGGACTCCTCGGCAGAGAAGGCCGCTTCGAGCCACGCCTCGACATCGGCGGCGCGGAACATGCGACGGCCGGAGATGATCGCGGACTTCGGCGCCTTGCGGCTGTAGATCATCCACTCGACGGCCTTCTCGTCCTTGCGGATGATCTCGGCGAACTCGGCCTTCGTGAGCAGCTTGGTGTTCATGGGGGATCTCCTCGATCTGGTGGACTCCGGTACTTCCGGAGCTAGTGGGTTGCCCACTGGGATCTACTGTAGCACTAGTACTGCCCCAGCGCGACAACCACCAGATGTATTACGCCGTCCACATTCCATCCACACCTGATCCCCAACATGCAGGTGAGAGCGGCCCCGCTGCGACCGACGGACGGTGGACGACGATGGACGAACACATCCGCGACTACGCGCCGGCTCGGCGTGTCGGATCTAGTCGAGGCCCCACTTCGACCGCTGGTAGCGTTGCGCAGATGAGCGACAGGGACGCACGAATCGGGGCACGGCTACAGGAGCTGCGGGGCGATCTATCCCAGGCAGCACTCGGCGAGGCGATGCTCAAGCGCGGCCACAAGTGGTCCCAGGCGACTGTGTGGTCCGTCGAGTCGGGGAAGCGGCCCATGCGAATGTCCGAGGCGATCGACCTAGCGGAGATCCTCGAGATCCCCGTCGACTCCTTCGCGCTACAGGACGAGTACAGCAAGGCCATGTTCGAGCTCGGCGCCGAGACTGCCCGCGTCCACTTCTCCGGCCTCGCGATCGGGAATGCGGTCCTCGAGTATGTCGACCGGCAGGAGAAGCTGCGGGCGCTCGTCGATGCTGTGCCCTCACCGCCTGCAGGTAGCCCCGCCTCACTGCTTGAGCGGCATATCGAGAATCTGGCAGTCGCACGGCATGAGGCATCGGTTCCGTATCAGTGGCACGCGGAGAATGCGTTCACCCCGGACGACGAGGACCGCCCATACGATCCGAAGGTCGACGGGAAGGGCTGGGGCTGTGGCTCAGAGGCGTAACCGGCGCTCCGGCGTCGAGGATCTATGGCATAAGCGGGACGGCTCGCAGACGAAGCTCCACGCCCCGGAGCCCTGCAGCCGGAACTGTAAGGGCGTCGGGAGCCGGTGGCGGGCACGGTACGTCGACGGGACCGGGCAGGAGCGGACTCGAGCATTCAAGCGGCAACCCGATGCGAAGGCGTTCCTGGACTCGATCACGGCGTCGATTGAGACGGGCTCCTACGTTGACCCGGTGCGAGCTCGGACCACAGTCGCCACCATCGCTGAGACGTGGATGGACACCCCGTCGTGGGCGGAATCGACGAGGGCGCGGAACAGGTCGATCCTGGATGCACACGTGCTGCCACGCTGGGGTGATCTGCCACTGTCTGAGGTGCACCACGAAGACGTTCAGAGGTGGGTTACAGGGCTCGGGAAGGCTGGCATGGCTGGCGGGACAGTCCGCAAGGTTTACGGCGTCCTGAACGGCGTTCTGAGGGCCGCGATTAGGGCTCGGCGGCTCGCGGTCAACCCTGCCGCCGAAGTCGCCTTGCCGCGCCAGGATATGAAGCGCCGGAGGTACCTGAGCGGAGTGCAGGTCGAGGCAGTCGCGGCCGCTGCAGGAGATCACGCGGCGGTCGTCCACGTCCTCGCGTTCTGCGGGCTGAGGATCGGGGAGCTCGCCGCGCTGAAGGTCGGGATGGTCGACCAGGTGCGGCGTCGGCTCAGGATCGAGGAGTCAGTGACCGAGGTGAACGGGAAACTGGTCTGGTCCGAGCCGAAAGATCACCAGCGGCGCACTGTCCCATGGCCGCGGTTCCTGGACGATGAGATCGCGGCGGCGATGCTGGGGAAGGGTCCCGATGATCTCCTGTTCCCGGCACCCGGCGGCGGGGTGCTGCGCGTCCGCAACATGCGCCGCGGATGGTTCGACGCTGCGGCGGAGGCTGCAGGCGTCAAGGGCCTCACACCGCACGAGATGCGGCACACGGCGGCATCACTCGCGGTCTCGGCTGGGGCGTCGGTCCTGGCGCTGCAGAGGATGCTCGGCCATGACAAGCCGTCGACCACGCTCGACTTCTACAGCGACCTGTT
>CAZEAV010000424.1:0-3021 GCA_964510215.1 uncultured Iamiaceae bacterium | reverse complement strand
CAGGACGGGCACGTACGGTCAGGACCGGTGCAGACGGTCAGGACCGGTACCTACGGTCAGGGCCGTTCGCGGCGCCCCCGACCTGAGGGTGACCGGGGCGTACTGCACCCAGACCTCGTCCAGGAGGCCGGCGTCGGCGAACTGTCCGGCGAGATCGCCGCCGCCGACGATCCACACGTTCAAGCCGTCGGCGGCCTCGACCATCTCGCGATGGACATCCCGGACGTCACCGTGGACGAAGTGCACGACCGCGCCCTCCCGACGAGGGAGGTCACGATGGGTGAAGGCCCACGTCGGGCTCGTGAACGACCAGCCCTCCTCATGCTCGAGGATCCAGGTGTAGGTCGTGGCGCCCATCGCCAACGCGCCCTTCGCCGCCGAACGCCGGATAGGCCATCGGCCCGTCCTGGTCGATGTCTTGGCGCAGCAGCCAGTCCAGCGACTGATCCGCGGTCGCGATGAAGCCGTCGAGGCTGGAGGCGGTGTAGTACGCGGTGACCATTGCGGCACCCACGCGCCGGACGAGCCGACCGCAGGAACATGGGAAGCGCAGACACGGAAGCCGCATCGCATAAGCCGGACCGCAAATCGTCCGACTATGCTGGCGTGGTGCCGCATTATCGGATCTCAGAGGCCGCCGAGCTGCTCGGCGTCAGCGACGACACCATGCGCCGCTGGGTCGACGCCGGCCGGGTCGGGACCGTGCCCGGTACCGGCCCGCGTGAGGTGCCCGGCCGCGATCTGGCCCGGCTCGCGCAGGAGCTGGCCACCGCGCCCGAAACCGGTGCCGGCCCGTCCAGCGCCCGCAATCGCCTGGTCGGGCTGGTGACCAAGGTGACCGCCGACGGCGTGATGGCCCAGGTCGAGCTGCAGTGCGGCGCGTTCCGGGTGGTCTCGTTGATCAGTGCCGAGGCGGTGAACGAGCTCGGGCTGGAGCCCGGGGTACGTGCCGTCGCGACCGTCAAGGCCACCAACGTCGTGGTGGAGGTGCCCCGGTGAGACGGCTCGGACGGGCGGGCATGGCGCTGGTCGGCGCCGTGGCGCTGGTGGCGCTGGCTGCGTGCGGCAACCAGAGCCCGACGCCCGAGGCCACCGCCGGGGGGAGTGCCAGTGCTGCCGTCACCGGCGACCTCACGGTCCTGGCCGCGGCGTCGCTCACCGAGTCGTTCACCACGATCGGGCACGACTTCGAGGCGAAGTACCCCGGCACCAAGGTCACCTTCTCGTTCGGCTCGTCGGCGACCCTCGCCACGCAGATCACCAACGGCGCACCGGCCGATGTCTTCGCCTCCGCCGACGAGACCACGATGGGCACCGTCGAACGGGCCGGGCTCGCCGTCGACCCGAAGACGTTCACCACCAACACGTTGGAGATCGCCGTCCCCGCGGGCAACCCGGGCAAGATCACCGGGCTGGCCGACTTCGCCGACCCCGGTAAGAAGATCGCCCTGTGCGCCCGGCAGGTGCCGTGCGGCTCCGCAGCGCAGAAGGTGTTCGCGGCTGCCGGCATCACCCCCAAGCCGGACTCGTACGAGGCCGACGTCAAGGCCACCTTGACCAAGGTCGAGCTCGGCGAGGTCGATGCCGCGCTGGTGTACAAGACCGACGTCGAGGCCGCGGGCGACAAGGTGCAGGGCATCAACTTTCCCGAGGCCAAGGACGCGGTCAACACCTACCCGATCAGCGTCGTCACGGGCGCACCCAACCCCGCCACCGCCACGGCCTTCGTGGCGTACGTCCACTCTCCGGCCGGCCAGCGGGTGCTGGCCGACGACGGCTTCGGCACCGGCGGCGTCGGGGACGGCTGAGCCGCGTCGATGACCTCCCCGGCCCCTTCGACCGTGACGGTCCCGGCCCGTCACACCCGGCCACCGCGGACGCCGCGTCGCCGGCGCCGGTCGGCCCCGATCCCCGTCCTGATCGCCGTCCCGGCCGCGATCGGGATGCTCTACTTGGTGGTGCCCCTCGTCGGACTGGTGGTGCGCTCGCCCTGGACGAGCGCGCTGGCCGTGCTGAGCGAACCCGGCACCCTGCAGGCGCTGCGGCTCTCGCTCGTCACCGCGACGGTGGCCGCTGCCCTCACCGTCGTGGTCGGCGTGCCGTTGGCGTGGGTGCTGGCAAGGCCGGGGCTGCGCGGCGCCGGTGTGCTGCGCGCGCTGATCACCGTGCCGCTCACGCTGCCGCCCGTCGTCGGCGGCGTGGCGCTGTTCACCGCGCTGGGCCGTTCGGGACTGATCGGTCGGCCGTTGTACCACCTCACCGGCTTCAGCTTCCCGTTCACCCCGTACGCCGTCGTGCTGGCCCAGGTGTTCGGGGCCCTGCCGTTCTTGGTGCTCTCGGTGGAGGGTGCGCTGCGCGGCGCGGACCGCCGCTACGAGGAAGCGGCCGCCACCTTGGGCGCGGGGCCGCTGACCGTGTTCCGCCGCGTGACGCTGCCGCTGGTCGGCCCAGGCATCGCTGCGGGTGCCGTGCGGAGCTGGGCCCGGGCGCTCGGCGAGTTCGGCGCCACCATCACCTTCGCCGGCAACTTCCCGGGCCGCACGCAGACGATGCCGCTGCGCGTCTATCTCGCCTTGCAGACCGACCCCGGCGCCGCGCTGCTGCTGTCGGTGCTGCTGTTGGCGGTGTCGGTGCTGGTCCTGATCGTCCTGCGCGGCCGGCTGGCGGCACGATGGTGAGCGCACCTGCCGGCCTGCACGCCGACGTGGAGCTGGTCCGCGACCGCTTCCACCTGCACCTCCGCCTCGACGTCGCCCCCGGGGAGCGGGTGGTGCTGGTCGGGCCCAACGGCGCCGGTAAGTCCACGATGCTGCGCATCCTGGCGGGCCTGACTCCGCCCACGCGCGCGAGCATCCGGCTCAACGACGCCGTCCTCGACGAGCCCCGCGTGCACCTGCCGCCGCACCAGCGCTCGGTCGGCGTCGTGTTCCAGGACTACCTGCTGTTCCCGCACCTGTCGGTGGTCGACAACGTCGCCTTCGGCCTCCGGGCGGGCGGCGTACGGCCTCGTACGGCCCGGCT
>CAZEAV010000423.1:0-3039 GCA_964510215.1 uncultured Iamiaceae bacterium | reverse complement strand
GCCGCGCGCGTCCTGAGCGAGGGGGGTCGCGTCCGGGTGGGCGGGGCTGTCGCCCTCAACGCGACCCGACAGGTCGCGCCCGGCGAGCCGGTGCTCGTCGACTCGCCGCCGCCCCGCTACGTATCCCGCGCCGGCTGGAAGCTGGAGGGGGCGCTGGCAGACTTCGACGTCGACCCCTCGGGTCGTGATGTGCTGGATGCGGGTTCGTCCACCGGCGGGTTCACCGATTGCGTGCTGCAGCACGGCGCCCGCACGGTCACCTGCATCGATGTCGGCACCAACCAGTTACACGAGCGACTCCGGGCCGATTCCCGGATTCGCCTGTTCGAGCAGACCGACATCAGAGACGTCCACCGCCGCGACCTGGCGCCGAGCATCGACCTGGTCACGGCCGACCTGTCGTTCATCTCGGTGGTCCCGCTCGCCGCGCACCTCCTCGGACTCGCCGGGGACGACGGTGAGCTGGTGCTCCTGGTCAAGCCCCAGTTCGAGGCGCGACGGCGTGAAGTGGACATCTCCTCGGGGGTCATCACCGATCCGGCGATCTGGCGGCGGGTGCTGATCGGGGTCACCGACGCACTCGGGGGTGCCGGAGCGGGCATCATGGGGGTCATGGCTTCCGAAGTGCGCGGCACCGGCGGCAATTGCGAGTTCTTCGTCCACGCACGACCAGGCGTCCGCGACGATGCCGTGGCGGACGGCGAATGCCTCGTGGACCGGGCAGTGAGAGACGTGGCATCGTGAGCGCGATCGGCATCGTGCTGCATCCGGAACGCCGACTCGCCGGGGAGCTTGCCGGGCGGACGGTCGCGTGGGCCTCCGAGCGTGCACACGAGGTACGCCTGAGTGGCGACGAGGCGCGCCAGGTCGGCCTGGAAGCCTACGGATGCGCCGACGATGCTTTTGCCCCGGGCCTGGACCTCGCCATCTGTTTCGGCGGCGACGGTACGATGCTGCGGACCGTGAACCGGGTCGCCCGACACCGTGTTCCGGTCCTGGGCGTGAACGTGGGCCAACTCGGCTACCTGAGCGCGGTGGAGCCCGAGGGGCTCCTCGATGCACTCGAGGGGTTCTTCACCGGGCACTACCAGATCGAAGAACGCATGCTCGTGAACGCGCGCGTGGACATCACGTCGGCCGCCGGGCACTCCGAGACGGTCACGGCCGACGCGCTGAACGAGATCGTGCTGGAGAAGACCCCGATGGGCCACACCGTCCGGGTGGCCGTGCTGCTGGATGGTGAGTTCTTCACGACCTATGCGGCCGACGGCCTGATCGTGGCGTCTCCCACCGGCTCGACGGCATATTCCTTCAGTGCCCGAGGCCCGATCGTGGCCCCGGGGCACCGTGCGTTGATCGTCACGCCCGTCTCCCCCCACATGCTCTTCGACCGGGCGTTGGTCCTGAGCCCCTCCACCGAGGTCCGTCTGGAGCTGACCGGCCCCCGCCCGGGCATGCTGTTGGCGGACGGAAGAGTCTGCGCGGAGCTCTTCGACGGGGACGCGGTCGTGTGCACCGCGGCGATGCACTCCGCGCGTCTGGTGCGCTTCGACGGCAGCGACTTCCATCGGGTGCTCAAGTCAAAGTTCGGGTTGAACGATCGATGAGGCCCGCTGCATCGTGCTGAGCGAACTCGCGGTCCGGGACCTCGGGGTGGTCGCCGAGCTGGAACTCGTCCTCGGCCCCGGGATGACCGCGGTGACCGGCGAGACCGGGGCGGGCAAGACCCTGATCGTCGAAGCCATCGACCTGCTCTCGGGTGGGCGGGCGGACGCGGGCGCGGTGCGCGAAGGCGCGCACGAGGCCGTGGTGGAAGGGCGGTTCGTGTCGGAGGGATCGGAGGTCATCCTCCGCAGGGTCGTGCCCGCCCAAGGGCGCTCCCGTGCCTACGTGGACGGCGCGATGGCGACCGCCGCAGCGCTGTCCGAGATCGCCGCCCGTCACGTCGACCTTTATGCGCAGCATGCCCAGCACTCCCTGATGACCACGGCCGGACAGCGGGCGGCACTGGACGGGTACGCGGGCACCGATCTGGGGCCGCTGCTCGCAGCACGTGCCGATGAGCGGGCGCTCGCCGAGGAGTTGGCGTCACTGGGGGGCGACCGGGCGACACGTGAACGGGAGATGGATCTGCTGGCGTTCCAGATCGCCGAACTGGACGAGGCCGACCTGACCGATCCGGATGAGGACGAGCGACTGGCGGTCGAGGAGGCCGCGCTCGGCGACGTGGCTGCGAGCCGGGACCGCATCGGACGGGCACTCGTCGCGCTCGACGGCGAGGCCGGAGCTCTGGAGTCACTCGGGTCCGCCGTCGGCGAGCTGAGCGGTTCGGACGCCTTCGTCGCGGAGCACGATCGGTTGCACGGGCTGCTCGCGGAACTGAACGACGCGGCCAGTGACCTCCGCCGGCGGGCCGAGAGGATCATCGAGGATCCTCAGCGCCTGGAATGGGTGATCGAACGGCGTCAGCACCTCGCCACGCTGCGGCGTCGGCACGGCGACGGCACGCTCGGAGGGGTCATCGCCGAACACCACAGGCTCAGGGAACGCCTGGCCGCGCTGGAGGCCGCGGACGAGCGAGGGGCGGAGTTGGCGGACGCGCTCCAGACCGCCCGGGGACGGGTCGATTCGGCCGCGGCGCGCGTCGCGGCCATCCGGCGTGCCGCGGCCCCCCGCCTCGCGGCGGCGGTGGAGGCCGAACTGCGTGCCCTCGCCATGCCCGCGGCGCACTTCGGGGTCGACGTGGGTGGCCCGGACCCAGGTGACGGCGTGGAGATGGTCTTCACCGCCAATCCCGGTACCTCGGTGGCGCCGCTGGCGCGCACCGCGTCGGGTGGCGAGCTCGCCCGGGCCATGCTCGCGCTCCGCCTGGTGGCGACGGCCGATCAGGAGACCGTGGTGTTCGACGAGGTCGACGCCGGCATCGGCGGCACGGCGGCGATCGCCGTCGGCGCGGCGCTGGCGCGTCTGGCCCGCGACCGTCAGGTGCTGGTGGTCACCCATCTCGCCCAGGTCGCCGCCGCAGCCGACTCTCAGGTG
>CAZEAV010000422.1:0-3044 GCA_964510215.1 uncultured Iamiaceae bacterium | reverse complement strand
CCGAGCTGGTGGAGATCGCCGACGGCGACCGGTTCATCCTGCATCCCGGTGAGTTCGTTCTGGGGTCCACCGCAGAACGCGTGGCTCTGGGGCCGGACCTGGTGGCCCGTCTGGAAGGCAAATCCAGCCTGGGTCGCCTGGGCCTGTTGATCCACTCGACCGCCGGGTTCGTGGACGCGGGCTGGGATGGGCACCTCACCCTGGAGCTCTCCAATGTGGCGACCCTGCCGATCACGCTGTATCCGGGGATGAAGATCGGCCAACTGTCGTTCCTGGCGATGTCGACGCCGGCGGACCACCCGTACGGTTCGGCCGAGATCGGCTCGAAATACCAGGGTCAGCGTGGCCCAACCCCGAGCCGGTACTGGGAGAATTTCCAGCACTGACTTCCCGCGGGCGGCCCGACCGCCGCCCGGTGGCTCAGGTCGTGGTCACCGTCGTGGTGGGCGGAGGCTGCGCGGTGGTCGCCGGATGGGTCGTCGTGGGCGGGCTGGTCTGCGTGGGCGGTGGATTCGTGCGGGGCGGATTGGTGGGCGTTGTGCCGCCGCCACGACTCGGCGACCACTGGTGGCGCGGACCCGACGATGCATCCGTGGCGGAGGGTGAGGGGGTGGTGGTCGTCGTGGTCGTGGAGGTGGTGGAGCTCGTCGAGGTGGTGGTCGTCGAGGTCGTGGAGCTGGTGGAGCTCGTCGACGTGGTGGTCGTCGACGTCGAGGACGTGGGCACGGCGGCGCCGGAGCCCGGGTTCGTGGGCTCTTTCGTCGTGCGGTCGACGAGTTGCCACACCACCACGGCGATGACGACGGCCACGACGACGGCGATCACGCCTACGATCGCACCGGTTCGCCGCCCGGTCGGCTCGTCGTCGTCGACATAGGAGTCGGCGTC
Organism: uncultured Iamiaceae bacterium; assembly: GCA_964510215.1. Classification (GTDB taxonomy): domain Bacteria; phylum Actinomycetota; class Acidimicrobiia; order Acidimicrobiales; family Iamiaceae; genus JAFDWI01. The sequence goes on along the minus strand of CAZEAV010000422.1, from coordinate 2,156 downwards.
CGAGCCGGCGCCGGAGCCGGCATCGGACAATTCCGGCGTGGTCGTGACCACCAGTGGCGCCATCGCCCGGGTGGCTTCGCGGTCTCCGTCCCCGGCCCCACCGTCCGCTGCGTCGGCGCCGGTGAGGCGCGCGGCCGCCGCGGCGGCGAGCTGGGTGGGGAGTGCTGCCAGTTCGGCTGCCAGGAGTTGGCACCTCGGGCAGGTTGCGACGTGGTCGACGTCGGCGTCGTCGGTTGCGCCCGGGCCCTCCCCGTCGGTGAGCCGGGCCACGAGCGGCGCCTCGGCGACACAGCGCTCGGGCCAGCCGGCCTGCTGTGCCCGCAGGGTCGCGTACGCGGCGCGGAGCCGACTCCGCGCGCGGTGCACCATCGTGGCGGCCAGGTCGGCGCCGCCGATGAGGAGCCGCTCCGCGAGCTGGGTGGGCAGTGCACCCTCCACCGCAGCGAACCACAACAGCACCTGGTCGCGTTCGTCCAGCGTGGCGAACGCGTCGAAGAGCACCCGATGCTCGGTCCGGGGTGCACCCGGGACGAGGTCGGCCAGGCCTACCGGACCGGGCCCGCGGGACGCTGCGCCGGCCCGGGCTGCCCGGAGCAGGACGAACAGCGCCACCACGACCTCACCGTCGCTCGCGGGGGGTGGTGCCGTCGCCAACGCGGCGACGGTGGCGTCGATGGTGGCGTCGCGGTCGCGGTCGGCGCGGTCGTAACCGGCGGCGACCGTCTGCAGTGCATGCAGGTGTCGCCGCTGCAGTTCCGCGGCCGCCTCGTCGGACCCCCGGCGGATCCGCTCGTACAGCGCCAGATCGCCCAGCGTTGCGAGGTCTCCGTCCGCGTCCGCCATGGCCCGATGTCCCGGCTCAGGTGCCGGGTTCCAGTGCCGCCTGCTCGAGTGACGCCGGGTCGATGCGGCGTTCGCCGTTCTCGATCGCGTCCAACACGGTGATCGCGATGTCGGCGACCTGGACGTCGTCGCCTGCTCCGGCCCCTTTCACGCCGTCGTCCAACATGATGTAACAGAAGGGGCACGCGGTGGCGACCCGGTCGGCGCCGGTGTGGATCAGCTCTTCGGCGCGGTCGTCGTTGATCTTGGTGCCGATGTTCTCCTCCATCCACATGCGCGCCCCGCCGGCGCCGCAGCACCGTGCCATCGTGCCGTTCCGGGGCGCTTCGACCACCTCGATGCCACCCAGCTTGGCGAGCACATTGCGCGGCGCGCCGTAGATGTTGTTGTGGCGACCCAGGTAGCACGAGTCGTGGTAGACGACCCGCTCGTCGAGTTCGGCCTCCGACAGATCCAGGCGCCCGTCCTCGACGAGTTGTTCCAGCAACTGGGAATGGTGGATCACCTCGTAGTTCCCGCCGAACTGGGGATACTCGTTCCGCAAGGTGTTGAAACAGTGCGGGCACTGGGTGATGATCTTCTGGACGCCCATCGAGTTGAGTGTCTCGACGTTCTGGTTGGCCAGCATCTGGAAGATGTACTCGTTGCCCGAACGCCGGGCCGGATCGCCGTTGCAGTTCTCCCCCGGGCCCAGGATGGCGAAGTCGATTCCCGCTCGGGTGAGCAGTTTCGCCATCGACACCGACACCCGCTTGTTCTTGTCGTCGAAAGACCCCGCGCAGCCCACCCAGTACAGGTACTCGTGGTCGAAGGTGTCGCCCGGGTCGATCACCTCGACCTCGTCGAGATCGGCGGCCCATGCGGCCCGCTCGGTGTTGGCCATTCCCCAGGGGTTGGCGTTGTTCTCCATGTTCCGGTAGGTGTTGCCCAACTCGGTCGGGAAGTTCGATTCCATCAGCGACAGATACCGGCGCATGTCCAGGATCTTGTCCAGGATCTCGATGTCCACCGGACAGATCTCGTCACACGCGCGGCACGCGGTGCAGGCCCAGAGCTCGTCGGGCGTGATGCGCTCGAAGAGCGAGTCGGCGGACACGGTGACCTCGGGCACGGTCCCGATGGGAGGGGACACCTGGGGATTGCCGGTGGCTGCCATGACCTCGCCGGTCTTGAGCACGATCTCGCGGGGGTCCAGCGGTTTGCCCGTACCGTGCGCCGGACACACCGAAGTGCACCGACCGCACATCGTGCAGGCGTCGGTGTCCATGAGCTGTTTCCAGGTGAAGTCCTCGACGGTGGAGGCGCCGAAGGTC
>CAZEAV010000421.1:0-3047 GCA_964510215.1 uncultured Iamiaceae bacterium | reverse complement strand
CTCGACGCTGCCGAGCGGTACGCGCGCCGCGTGATCGACGTGTTGCGCGACGACATCCGGGCCGGCACGCCCATCGTCGGGATGGAACCGAGCTGTCTCGCGGTGTTCAAGGACGAACTGCCCCACCTGCTGCCCCACGACGACGATGCGGCCCGCCTCACGAAGAACGCATTCCACTTCGCCGAGTTCTTCACGACGAACGACATCGACGTGCCCTCGTTCACCGGCGACGCGCGCTACTGGGGGCACTGTCATCAGCGGGCGACCGGCGGCGCAGAGCCGGGACGCGACCTGCTGGCGCGCATGGGCGCCTCGGCGGATTTGCTCACCGGTGGCTGCTGTGGCCTGGCAGGGTCGTGGGGATTCGAGAAGGGCAAGTTCGCCATCTCGGCCGCCTGCGGCGAACAGGCGTTGCTACCTGCGGTGCGCGACGCGCCGGTCGACACCGCGATCGTCGCCGACGGATTCTCGTGTCGGACCCAGATCGAACAACTCGGCGGCGGGCGCCGGGCGCTGCACACCGCCCAGGTGATCGAGCTGGCGCGTGCGCGCGGGACGAACACCCACCGAGGCGCGCCGCCTGTAACGGCCGAGGTCCTCGAGCGTCCCCGCGCCGGGAGGACCCGTCGGATCCTGCGCACGACGGTGCCACTTGGTGCGGCCGCGGCAGTGCTCGCCGGCGCCACCGCCAAATTGCTGCGGAGGGTACGCCGGTGAACCCGGCCCAGGCCCGTGAGCCCTCCCGGCCGCGGGGCGCTCGTGGACCGGCTGCGCCGATGCCTCGGCGATCGGGGGTAGCTGCTACTGCCACATCCAGGTGTCGGGCGCCGCCAGTCCGGTCGCGGCGTCATAGCCGCCGAACAACAGCACGTTGCCGTCCCCGCCCGCGACCATCACCGCATCGGAGCGCGCGGAAGGAGCGGTGGGCGGGTCGAGCCGGGTCCAATCGGTCCCGTCGAACACCCACGTGTCGCCCAGCGACTGGTCCCCCGACGACGCCGACCCGCCGAACAGCAACACCTGACCGTCGCTGAGGGTGGCCATCGCCGCCTGGGAGCGTGCCGGAGGTGACGTCGTCGGGTCGAGCCGGGTCCAATCGGTCCCGTCGAACACCCAGGTGTCGTCGTAGGCGCGGGCGGACTCGGGATCTTCGCCGCCGAAGAGGACGACCCGGCCGGTGGGGCCGAGGACCATCGAAGCGGCCGCGCGTGCCTCTGGCGAGGAAGCCGGGTGCAACCGTGTCCAGTCGGTCCCGTCGTACAGCCAGGTCGCGTCCGAGACGACTCCCGTCGAAGGGTTGGAGCCACCGAACAGCAACACGTCGCCGTCGCCGAGCGTCACCATCGACGCTCCCGCGAGCGCGGGTGGCGAGTGCTCCGGGGCCAGCTCTGTCCAGTCCTCGCCGTCCCAGAGCCACGAATCGCTCAGACCTGTTCCTTGCGCGGTCACACCGCCGAAGAGGAGGGCGTCACCATCGGCCAGCGTGACCATCGTCGCCCGGACCCGCGGTGGCGGCGCCGTGGCCGGGTGGACCTGGGTCCAGCTCGTTCCGTCGAAGGTCCAGGTCGCGCCGGACAGCTCCGTCGAGACGATCGTCGGAGCCCCACCGAACTGCAGCACCGTCCCGTCGTGCAACCGGGTCGTCGCCGCGCCGAACAGCGCCGGTGGCTGATCCGGCGCGTGGTGCACGATCCAGCCGGTGCCGTCGTCGGTCCAGGTGAAATCGGACGGGGACTGGGTCGAGTCGATTCCGCCATAGACCATGAGGCTGCCGTCGCCGAGCGTCGCGGCCACCGCCCCGAATCTGCCCGCGGGGACACGTTCCGGATGGCGCTGCGTCCAAGTGGTTCCGTCGAAGGTCCATTCGTCCGCGGGGTAGCTTTGTCCGAGTTGATCGGCACCGCCGATCAATACGACGGTGCCGTCCTGCCGTGTCGTGATCGCTGCAGCGGCCCGCGCGGAGGGTGCGGTACTCGGATGCGCCTGGGTCCAGGTGCTGCCCGTCCAGATCCAGGTGTCGCCGAGCGCCGTGCCGGTCGCGGTGGTACCTCCGAAGAGGACCGCCCCATTCGGACCACGGGACGTCATCGACGAAAAAGCGCGGGCCGATGGCGACGCACCGGGGTGTTGTTGCGTCCACGTCGTCCCGTCGAAGATCCAGGTGTCGCCGAGAGCCGCGTGCGACGAGCCGATGCCCCCGAACAGCAGCACGTTCCCGTCGGCGAGGGTGGTCATCGCCGCGTATCCACGCGCCGGTGGACTCGTCGCCGGATGCAGTTGCTTCCATGCGGTGCCGTCGAAGGTCCAGGTGTCCCCGAAGGGCGCGGCGGTCGGGTCGTCGAAGCCTCCGAAGAGCACGAGCCGACCGTCGCCGAGGCGCGCCATCGTCGCCCCGCCTCGGGCGGACGGCGATGTCGCGGTCGTCAAGCGGTTCCAGCCAGAGCCGTCCCACGTCCAGGTCTCCCCGACCGCCACCGGGGCGCCCTGGGCGTCGGCGCCCGTTCCACCGAAGAGCACCGGCGTCCCGTCGTCGAGGGTTGCCATCGCGGCGAGGGCGCGGGCCGATGGCGCGGTGTAGCTCGTCGTGGTGAGATCGTCCCACCGTGCCACAGGTTGCGGGGTCGACGGCGCCGATGCGGCGGACGCCGGACCTTGCCCCACCGCGTTGGTCGCGGTGACCGTAAAGGTCACCGGCGTGCCGTTTGCGAGACCGGTCACGGTGCAACTCGTCGCGCCGGCGGTGGTGCAGGTCTGGCCGCCGGGCGACGAGGTGACCGTGTACGCCACGATCGCCGCGCCACCGTCGGTTGCCGGTGCCGCCCAATGCACGGTCGCTTCGGCGTCTCCGCTGTGGGCACGCACATTTTGTGGCGCGCTCGGCACGTGCGCGGCCGCGCCCCAGGTGATCGTGCCGAGATCGACGTGTTGGCCGGCCGTCACCTCGATCGGCGCGCCGTCGGCCGGGTCGTGGCTGTCGGTCCCGAACACCCCGATGCGTCCGCTTGCGCCGTCGACGTACGCGAGCTCATAGGTCCCGGCGGGCAACG
>CAZEAV010000420.1:0-3058 GCA_964510215.1 uncultured Iamiaceae bacterium | reverse complement strand
CGCGCCCTCGACCGCCCCGGAGACGGACACGGTCGTCGACGTCGCGGCGATGGAGAAGATCGTCGCCGGACTCGAGAAAAAGCATCCGGATGCGACGGTCACGAGCGCCGTCGCGGTGCGCACGGACCGGTCGCGGCTCCTCGCACTCACTGGTGACGCCGAGGACCCAAGCGCGACCGGGGTGCCCGTGATCGTCCTCCAGTTGCGTGGGACGTTCCCGACTCCCCAGTCATCCGACTACATGCGAGCTGTGGTGGCCCGCCTTCACGGCAAGACGGCACCCGGGATGCGCATGCGAAACGCAACGGCGATCACGATGAGTTTCGGCCTCGACCTGCAGCACGTGCTGGACGCGGCGACCCAGTATCCGGGAAATCGACTCATCGACCTGAGCAAACTCGATGCGCCCGTCGTCGATATTCCCCTCGAACAACCCGACTCGGGTTCGACGCCCTCATGAGCGCAGTTGGCAGGGGGCGCACCTGGCCGTTACGCGTCGCTCAGGTCGCGCCACTGCACCGCTCATTCTACTGACGGTCTCACCGACCGCTCACGAAGGAGTGGCAGGTTCGGGTGGTGACATCCGATCGACACAGCACCGCCGCGGCAGCGGCGCCCGGCGGTGTCGTGGAGGTGGCGATCATCGATGCGCTGGATGATCTGGTCGCGCGCATCGAGACCCGAGCGTCCGGGCTGGCGACGCGCTGAGTACCATGCGCGGCGTGGAAGCGCCGGCGAGCATCGTGGCCCGGACCACCTCGGTGAGCGAGACGCGGACGTTGGCCGGTGCCCTGGCCCCGTTGCTGGTGTCGGGTGATGTCGTCGTGTTGGGGGGCGACCTGGGAGCGGGTAAGACCGCGTTCACGCAAGGGTTGGCGGCCGCGCTCGGGGTGCGCGGTCCGGTCACCTCGCCGACGTTCACCATCGAGCGCATCCTCCAGGGTCGCCTGCGCCTGCACCATCTGGACGTGTACCGACTCGACCATCTGCACGAAGCGTTGGATCTGGGACTGGAAGAAGCCCTCGACGACGGTGACGTGGCAGTGGTCGAGTGGGGCGAAGCGATCACGGGCGTGCTCGGGCGCGAGTATCTTCAGGTGCAACTCGAACTCGGCGCGCGTGATGACGACCGGACCCTTCAGGTCACGCTGCACGGCGCTTCCTGGGCCGACCGGTTCGACGCGATGCTGCGTGCGCTCGCGCCGTGGCTGGTGACGGCGCGCTGATGCTCGTGTTGGGAATCACGACGTCCACGCCCCAGATCGGCGTGGCCCTCGCCGACGGCGACGGGGTGCGGGCCTCGTGGTCGGCGATCAGGGCGCGCCGCCACGCCGAGTTGGTGACCCCGGCGATCGCGCAGGTCTGCGACGCCGCCGGTGTGGGGCGCGCAGACATCCAGGTCGTCGCGGTGGACACCGGACCGGGACTGTTCACGGGTCTGCGTGTCGGGGTGGCCACCGCCAAGGCGTACGCGTTCGCCCTCGGGGTGCCGGTGATCCCAGCTTCCAGCCTGGACCTGCTCGCGTTCGGGGTGCGCCATGCCCGCCGGCAGGTCACCGCGGCGGTCGACGCCCGGCGTTCGGAGCTGTTCGTCGCGTCCTATGCGCCGGTGCCCGGCGGGATGCAGCAGGTGAGCGAACCTCACACGGCCACGCCGAGCGAGCTCGAGGCCGAACTTGCCGCGCAGGGTGACGGGCATCTGCTGGTCGGGGACGGGGCGCATCGTTACGCGGCGCGTTTCACCGGCAACAGCCGGGTGCAGCTCGGCGATCCGGGGGTCGCGTATCCTTCGGCGGCGTCGCTGGTGCTGCTCGCCCACGCCCAGGCGATGCGCGAGGAGTGGGTGGCCGCGGACGGCGTGGCATGCACCTACCTGCGCGAACCCGACGCGGCGATCAACTGGCAGACCCGTGACGGCCAGGTGCACCGGTGACGGCGTCTGCCCGGGCCGACGACCTCGCCGAAGTGCCGATCACCCTGGCCCCGATGCGGCGGCGCCACCTGCACACCGTGCTCGCCCACGAGCGGGCGGTGTACGCCCGGCCCTGGACCATGGGGTTGTTCCTGTCCGAGCTGGCACGGCCCGAGTCGCGCAGCTATGTCGTCGCCCGTGCCGGCGCGCTGGTGGTGGGTCACTCGGGGGTGATGTTCATCGGCGACGAAGGACACCTCACCACCGTGGTGGTCGCGCCGAAGTGGCAACGTCACCACATCGCCACTCGCATGCTCGCCTATCAGTTCCGTCATGCGGTCGACCGGGGCGTGGACGCGCTCACCCTGGAGGTTCGGGTGGCCAACGCGGGCGCGCGGTCGCTGTACCAGCGGTTCGGTTTCGTGCCCGCGGGCATCCGCAAGGGGTACTACGCCGAAACCGGCGAGGACGCGTTGATCATGTGGGCGCACGACCTGGGGTCACCGTCGATGCGGGAACGCCTGGAAGTGGTCTCCGCGACGCTCGCCGGTCCGACCCGCTTGGACAACCTTGCGGTTTCCGACGACGACGTGGCCGGTGCCGACGGGCCTGGTACCGGTGGGCCTGCCACCGATGACCAGTGCGGTGCCGTCGACCCGGCGGATGATCGGAAGGGTTATCTGTGAGCGTGACCGCACGTGGCGCCGGATGGGATGCCGGCCCGGACACCCGCATTCTGGCCATCGAGACGTCGTGTGACGAAACGGCGTCGGCGGTCGTGGTGGGGGGCTCGCGGGTGGAGTCCTCGGTCGTGTCCAGCCAGATCGACCTGCACGCCTCCTTCGGCGGCGTGGTGCCCGAGATCGCCAGCCGTGCCCACGTCGAGTTATGCGTGCCGGTGGTCGCCGAAGCCCTGGTGCAGGCGGGGGTCGGCGCCGAAGACGTCGACGTGGTGGCCGCCACGTACGGGCCGGGGCTCATCGGTGCGCTGCTCGTCGGCGTGTCCACGGCCAAGGCGCTCGCCCTGGCCTGGGGCGTGCCGTTCGTCGGGGTGAACCATCTGGAAGGCCATCTGGTCGCGGGGTTCCTCGAGCAGCCCGACCTGGAGCCGCCGGTTACGCCGCTGCCCACGCCTGCCCCCGGCGA
>CAZEAV010000419.1:0-3086 GCA_964510215.1 uncultured Iamiaceae bacterium | reverse complement strand
GCATCCAACAGGTCCGAAGCGTTAGCAGCCACTAACGTAAGTTACGGCTAACGCAGGGCGATGTCAACGAAAAGTTTCGCCCACGTGGACCGACGACCGACGATCCGGTCGCGGTCTCACCACGGTGCGGCCGTCAGAGCAATTCGTAGTCATCGAGGTCGACCGTGCGGGTCTGTTGCCAGTACTCGAGCAGTGAGAACGGCCAGTTCTGGGCGGTGCGTCCGGTGCGGTTCTTGTACCACGAGTGCACCGACGACACCCCCCAGGCCATGCGCAGGTTCTCGGCATCGACGCGGGCGTTGTAGGCGTCGTGCACCTCGGTCTTGGGCTCGATCGGGCGCACGCCCCGGGCCAGCACCTCACGGATGCAGGCCAACAGGTAGGTGACCGCGCACTCGGAGAAGAACACGATGCTGCCGTTGACGACGATGTTCGTGTTGGGCCCATAGAGCAGAAACAGGCTCGGATAGCCGGGCAGCGTGATGCCCAGATAGGCGCGGGCGTCGCCGTCCCAGGCCTCGTGCAGGTCACGGCCACCTCTGCCGGTGACCTTCATCGGCGTGAGGAAATCCGACGCCGCGAACCCGGAGCCGTAGATGAGCACGTCGGCCTCGTGCACCACCCCGTCGGTGGTGCGCACACCGTCAGGCGTGACCTCGGCGATCGGCTCGGTGACCAGGTCGACGTCGTCACGCTTCAAGGTGCCGGCCCAGCGGCCGTCGTCGCGGATGAAACGTTTCGCGAACGGCGGGTAGGCGGGGATGACCTTGTCGACCAGATCTTCCCGGTCGCCGAACTCGGCTTGCAGATACGCGGTGAGCAGCTCGCGTAGCCCGTCGTTCGCGGCGCTCACCGAGCGTTCGCCACCGTCCCAGTCGGGGTCGACCGCGGCGAAGGGCATGAGGCCCTCGACGTTCTGCCAGAACTCCCAGAACCGGCTCCAGTGCGCATACCCCGGCACGTTGCGCCGCAACCACCGAGCCTCGGGACCGATCGGCTGGGTGTAGTCCGGGGTCGGGATGAACCACGCCGGCGTGCGCTGGAAAATCGTCAGATGTCCGGCAGCCTCGGCGACCGGCGGGATGAGCTGCACGGCGCTCGCCCCGGTGCCGATCACCGCCACTCGCTTACCGGTCAGATCGACCGAATCGTCCCAGCGCGCGGAGTGGAACGCCGGTCCGGCGAAGAATTCGAGCCCGTCGATGTCGGGGTACGACGGACGGTTGAGTTGGCCGACCGCGCTGACCACCGCATCGGCGACGAAGGACTCGTCGCCGTCCGGGCCGACGGCTTCGATGCGCCAGGTGGCGGTGGCGTCGTCGAAGGCCATCTCGGTGACCTCGGTGTCGAAATGGATCACCTCGCGCAGGCCCGCAGTGTCGGCCACGCCACGGAAGTAGTCCAGCAGTACCTGTTGGCTCGAGAAGTTCTCGGGCCAGTCGTCCCGCTGGGCGAACGAGTAGCTGTAGAACAGGTTCGTCACGTCCACGCGGCAGCCCGGATAGGTGTTCTCCAACCAGGTGCCGCCCACGTCGTGGTTCTTCTCCAGCACGACCACCTCGACGCCGGCCTGGCGGAGCCGATGCGCGGCGGCCAGCCCCGACATGCCCGCCCCGACGATCGCGACCCGGTAGGTGCGCTCCGGGGCGAGCGTGGTCGCATTCCAGTCGGGGGCGCGCCCGTCACCGTCGATGCCCAGTTCCTCGCGCAACAGATCGAGGTAGGGCTCGACCTCCGCGCCGCCGGTCACCCAGGTCAGGATCGTCCGCAACGTGGCGACGTCGAGGGAGGGGACGTCGCGGGTTTCGGCGTCACGCAGCCGGATCAACGCGTCCGCGCCGAGTGCTTGGGCGGTGTCGATCTGCTCGGGCGACAACCCGAAGGTGGCGTCGATCATGCCCGCGGGGTGTGGCTCCAGATCGGCTCGCAACAAGGTGACGTCACCGGTGGCAGCGGCGAGCGACGCGAGCAGCGCCGGGATGTCGGCGGCCTGGACCGCGGCGCGGATCGTGGCGTCGTCCGCGCCGGCGAGATCCCCGTCGAAATGTGGCATCGGTGGTGTCCCCTGGGCAGCTGCGACCGCGGGTGGTGCGGCTGTCGGTCACGGTAGCCCACGGCCACGATGAAGCGGTCCTCCAATGTCGGCCGATCCGTACCGTTCCAGGGATGCTTGCCGACACATTCCCAGGCGTGACCCTGGTTCGAGCCGACAAGCCTCGAGTCCGTTCGCGACGTCGCCGGACGTGAGGTGGTCGAGTTCGATCAATACGCCATCGCGGTGGTGCCGTGCGCCATGGCACGGCGAGGCTGTCAGACCGAAGTCGCCGTCGGGGACCGCGGCGTGGCACAGAGCCATCTGGCCACCACGATCGACGTCGACCGGATCGTCGAAACGGCTGGGTCGAACATCGGGCCGGTCGCGCTCCGACAGATACGCGAGCGGCTCGCCGACCGCTTCGGCATCTGAACTCGGCGCGGTCGGTCGTCGGACAGACCGATCCGGGCGGGTCAGCCGTGTGAGGCGAGGGCACATCTGTTGTGGCTCTCCGTGGTTCTTCTCCGAGCGAGACTCGCGGAATCCCAACCGAGCGCCCGACGATATGACGGTGCGCTTGCTAGCATGCAAGCATGACGATGCAGGTTTCGTGGCGTGCAGACGAAGAGTTGATCGAACGGGCCCGACAGCGCGCCCGAGCGCTCAACAAGAGCCTGAACGGCTACATCTCGTTCGTGATCGACGCCGCTACCAACCCCGAAACTGCAGGGAGCGAGGCCGAGCGACTCCGCGAACGGCTCGAAGTGGCCGGGTTACTGGCACGCTTTCCGCCGCCCGAGGGCCCACTCCCGACCGACGAGGAATTCGCCGAGGCGATGACTGCATTGCGTGCAAGCGAGCGTCACGGTCCGACCCTGGCCGAGCTGGTCGGCGAGGACCGTGGCGAGTGACGGCGCTCGCCGACGCGTCTGCGATCGCGAAACTCTACGTCTCTGAAGTCGGAAGCGATCGTGTCGCGAATGAGCCGGGGCCGTTGGCGATCTCTGCGCTGACCCGCGTGGAGGTGACATCCGCGATCTGGATGAAGGCG
>CAZEAV010000418.1:0-3091 GCA_964510215.1 uncultured Iamiaceae bacterium | reverse complement strand
GGCCAGCGGATAGTTCATCTGCCAGTCGAAGTTCCACGTCGGGATGTCCAGCAGGATCTTCGACTGGGGCGTGCCCGGGTCCAACGTGAGCCGGAACGACTTGCCGATCGTGTGCATGTGCCCCAGCACCGAGATGATCGTCCCGGACTCGGGCACGTGCGACATGCACTCGGTGTGCGCGATGCGCCCGTCGAAGTCCTTGGTCAGCTCCTGCGGGGTCTTGCCACAAAGCAGCAACAGGCCGTTCTCGATGAAAGACCCGCTGGCGCCGTACAGGCGCTGGTTGTCCTCGATGGCGGCATTGCGATCGCACAGCTTGGCTTTCACTCCGGGCGCACAGGGGATCTCCACGGGCGCCAGCGGATTGACCACCCGGATCTTCTTGCGGTTCGAGGTGCCCGGATCGAGCTGCAGGGTCAGACCGGATCGATCCGGCGTCGCCCCGTCTTCGTGGTGGTAATGGATCTGGAGCACCAGGGCGTCACCGGGTTCCATCAGCACGCCGAGGTTCTTGCCGAACGACGTCGGCGACTGGCCCGGCACCCAGCCGGCGACCAGGTTCGACTGGCCCGCGAACCCCGCGTCGCGCCGCTTGGAGAAGCCTGCGTCGGCCGGCTTCCCCGGCATGTTCGCGGTGCCGAAACAGCTCCACCCCGGCCGGCCGTCCTTGCCCGATCGCGCCAGGGCCTTGCGCTTCTGATCGGCCGAGATCAGGAACACCTGCGCGTGGTGGAGTTCTTCGACCTGATCGGCGATGAACCCGTAGCCGGTCAGGAACGTCGGGGAGGTGATGTGCGGGTCGAGTACGAAACAGCGGTACTCGTTCTCCATGTCCGCGTGACCCTCGAACGTCGGGATGAGCAGCTTCTTGTCGACCCGGGGTAGGTTCTTCTGCACCGACTTGGACGGCAGGATTCGGGTGGAAGCCGGAACGTCGAGCTTGCCGCCGGCGTTCGCCCAGTCGGCGATGGCCGAGATCTGGGCCGCGGTCAACTTGTTGGGATGGGCCAGGGGCACCCCCTTGTTCGAGGCGGGCCACGGTGGCATGTACCTGGTCTGGGTGACGGTCTGGACTCCTTCGGCGATGGCGGCGACGTCGCCGGCGTCCTTCATCTCCCAGTGGACCGCGCCGACCGCGCCGGGCTTGTGGCACTCGGCGCAATGGTTCTGAAGGATCGGCAACACGACCTTGCGGAACGAGGGGCCGTTGCCCGAACCTTTCGCCTCGGGGCCGGTGATCGCCTTGGGGATCGCCGTTTTCGCGGGGTCGACCGCGTGGAGCTTCAGGGTCATCGTGGCGACGTTGCCGGCCGACACCAGGCCCTGGATGGCCACGTGTTCGATGTCGAAGTCGGAGAGTTTCACCTTGGTCGTCGCGGTGAGGTCGAAGCCGTCGTCGTGCAGCGTTCCCGTGGCCGACCAGTCCACCGGACGGGTCACTCCGTGCAATTTCGCCTTGCCGCTGATCGTGAACGAGACCTGTTTGCCCTCGACCAGATGGGCGGGGAGCCCCCGGAACGCCGTGACATCGAACGTGGCCAGCGGATAGGCGTGCGACTGCAGGAAGTCGTCGCGGATGCGGGCGTCGCGCAGTCGGTTGTCCGAGTGGAACTGCTCGATGTTCGCCACGATCTCACCGGCGCGGCTGGCGGACGGGTCGTCCCGGTTCACCGCGATGTCGCCGGCGATGCCGTTCGTGGTGCCATGGGCCTTGGACACCTTGCGGCCGGCGAACTGCTCGGAGGTTTCATAGGTCAGCGACGATTTCGCCGGATCGATGCGGTAGACCGATTCGCCGTTGCGCGCCACGAGATGGGGCGCGTCGGGAATCGAGTACGTGATCGTCTTGTACGGCGACGACGTGACGTCGTGCACGGTCTTGGCGACGTACGCTCCGGCGCCGAGCAGCACCAGCAGTATCGGCGTTCCGATCCACAGAACGCGGTGGCGCCTTTTCGCCCTCGGCGTCGAGTCGCCGTCATCGTTGTCGTCCACCGACGGCGCGTCGCCGACCGGTGAAGTGCTGTCCCCGTTCATGTGGTCCCCGTTCACGACCCGACGGTCGCTGTTCACGACGTGATGGTCGCTCCAGCATGACACATCCCGCGCGCGCGGACCACCAGCAACCGGTCCGACCGTCCGGTCGCCTCAGGGTCGGGTGATCGCTCCCTGGTCGGCACCCTGGGCCAACGCGGCGTACTTGGCGAGCACTCCGGAGGAGTAACGGGGCTCGGGCAGCTTCCAGTCGGCCCGGCGTTCGGCGAGGGTCGCCTCGTCCACGTCCAGGTCGATGGTGTGCGCGTCGACGTCGATGCGGATGATGTCGCCGTCGGAGACGAACGCGATCGGCCCGCCGTCCACGGCCTCCGGGGCGACGTGACCGATGCAGAACCCGTGGGTGCCGCCCGAGAACCGACCGTCGGTGATGAGCGCGCAGTCCCCTCCCCGCCCGGCGCCTTTGAGCGCACCGGTCACCGCGAGCATCTCGCGCATGCCCGGGCCGCCTTTGGGGCCCTCGTAGCGGATCACCAGCACGTCGCCGGGGTTGATGCTCCCCGCGAGGATCGCGTCCATGCACGCCTGTTCGCCCTCGAACACCCGCGCCGGGCCTTCGAAAGAGTCGAAGTCGATTCCCGCCACCTTGACGACCGAGCCGTTCGGGGCGAGCGACCCGGTGAGGATGGCGAGACCGCCCTGGGCGTGGATCGGCGCCGTCATCGCATGCACGACGTCGCCGTCGGGGGCGGGCGGGTCGAGCGCTTCGAGGTTCTCGGCGACGGTCCTGCCGGTGACCGTGACCTCGTCGCCGTTGAAGACACCGGCGTCCAGCAGCTCACGCATCACCACCGGGATGCCACCGATGCGGTCGATGTCGACCATGTGGTAGTTGCCATGCGGTTTGGTGTCCGCGATGTGGGGGACCCTGGCGGCGATCCGGTTGAAGTCCTCCAGGTGCAGCTCGACCTGGGCCTCTGCCGCGATCGCCAGCAGGTGGAGCACCGCGTTGGTGGACCCACCCAGGGCCATGGTGATGGCGATGGCGTTCTCGAACGCGCCTTTGGTCATGATGTCGCGGGGTCGGATCCCCTGG
>CAZEAV010000417.1:0-3099 GCA_964510215.1 uncultured Iamiaceae bacterium | reverse complement strand
CCGGGCCGAAGTGGGTGCCGCGGCGCATTTCGCGTACAAGGACCCGGGGGCGAACGGCGCCAAGGGGGACGTGCCCTGGCTGAGTGGGATCGTGGACTGGCAGGCGGAGACCTCGGATCCGGCCGAGTTCATGAACGCCCTGAAGGTGACCCTGGAATCCGACGAGGTGTATGTGTTCACCCCCCAGGGCGAGATCCTGACGCTGCCCCAGGGTGCGACACCGGTTGACTTCGCGTACGCGATCCACACCGAGGTCGGACACGCCTGTGTGGGTGCCCAGGTGAACAACCGACTGGTGTCATTGGATCAGCAGTTGGTGTCGGGCGACACCGTTTCGATCGTGACCTCCAAGTCGACGGGCACCGGGCCGTCACGGGACTGGCTGAAGTTCGTGGCGACCCAACGGGCTGCATCCAAGATCCGCCAGTGGTTCTCGCGTGAGCGCCGCGAGGATGCGATCGAGTCCGGCCGCGAGGAGCTCACCCGGGCGCTGCGCCGCCAGGGCCTCCCGGTCCAGAAGCTCGACCCGGCGATCCTCACCCAGGTGGCCACGTCACTCAACTATGCCGATATCGACGCGCTGTACATGGCACTGGGCGAGCATCACCTGTCGGGCGCGTCGGTCGCCGCCAAGGTGGGTCGCCAGTTGCGTAGTGGCGACTCGGACGTGTCGGACCAGAAGCTCTCGACCTCGGTCAGCCGTTACCGGCCCCTGGGGCCCGACCGTTCCGTCGGCGTGTACGTGGACGGGTTGGACGACGTGATGATCCGCCTGGCCCACTGCTGCACCCCGGTGCCGGGGGACGAGATCATCGGATTCGTCACGCGCGGTCGGGGGATCTCGGTGCATCGCAGCGACTGCGCGAACGCGATCGGTCTGGAAACGGACCAGTCGACCCGTCTGGTGGATGTCGACTGGGACACCGCGGCGGCCGGGATGTTCCTGGCGACCGTCGAAGTGAAAGCGCTCGACCGCACCAGGTTGCTGCAGGACGTGTCCGAGGTGGTCGCCGATCATCACGTCAACATCCTGTCCTGCACCGCGGCGATGGGCGGGGACCGGGTGTCCAAGATGCGCTTCGACTTCGAGCTGGGCGAGCCCTCGCACCTGGGAGCGCTGCTGCGGTCGATCAAGACCATCGACGGCGTGTACGACGCCTACCGGGTGCTCCCCGGCAAGACCGGCGCATAGGTTCGGGGCGCTCTCAGGCGGGTAAGCCAGCCGCCCGGGCTGGGCGCCGATCGGTGAGCCGTGCGACGCCCGCGGTCACGGTCGGCTTTCGGGCGCGGTCCGACTGGGGTGATGGATTGGGTTGGAGTTCGTTATTGGTAGTGGCATCGACTGCACCGGCGTTGCGGGGCGTAGTCGGCGGGGTGTATCCTACTCCGACTGGTGCTTAGGGAGGATCAGGGCGATTCAGATTGGGTCGCCCTGGTACCGGTGGATGCGCCCGAGTTTGAAGACGAGGCTGCAGTCGCCCCGGCATTGACGACAATTGGGAGCGGTGGCGAGCAGGTACGCCGCCAGCAGTTGGGCGATCAGGCCGGCCGGGGTCTGCGAGGGAACCCGGAGAACGAGGTGTGCGTGTCGGCGGGGTCCAGATGGAGCGACGCGATCGAGCGGGTACGCGGCTGTTTCATGCCCGCGGGCACGACGACCGACGGGATGCGGCCAGACACATCGCCGACCCTGTCCGCCGGGCCGCGCGGACCCGGTTCAGGGCTGTAGGCCGGTGCAGGCGCGAAGCTGGTTCCAGCGTGCCAGGGCGGCGGCTGCATCGGTGTCCGTGAGGGGAATGGGCGACCCTTTTCCGTCGATCTGGGCGGGATGCCATTCGTAACCGGCGGGTTTGCCACCGCCGGTGGACACGGTGAGCACCCCGGTGTGGCCGGCCTCGGCGCTCCCCGCGTAGAACGCGAAGTTGCCGAGCCCGTAGGCGACGATGGCGTCACCGAGTCGCCCCGCGCCCTGCACCCGGTGGGCGTGCCCTCCAACGATGATGTCCGCGCCCGCTTTCACGAGTTGCAAGGCGAGTTGCTGCTGCACGCCACTGGGGCAGGTGTTGCGCTCGATGCCCCAGTGCAGGAACACCACGAGGGTGTCCACTTCCGGACGAACGTGGCGGATCTGGGCCAGGAGCGCATCGACCCGCTTCGCCGAAGCCAGGCCCGCATGGTCCGGCGTGGCCGTCCACGCCGCTGCCAGATTGTCGTCCAACACCTGGGTTGCGGCGATCACCGCCACGCGGTTGCCGCGAATGGTCGTGCGGTAGGGCGCGAGTGCCTGGGCCTCGTTGTCGCCGATACCGATGATCGGGAAGTGCTTCTGTCTGGACGCGGCCAACGCGTCAGGCACGCCGTCGGGGCCGTAGTCCAGACCGTGGTTGTTCGCGATGGAGGCGACGTCGATACCGCCGGATCGCAGCACGTCGAGCGCCGCGGGGTTGGTGCGGAACGTGAACGCCTTGGGCGCCGGGCTGCCCCGCTCGGTGAGGGCGGTCTCCAGGTTGGCCACGGTCAGATCGGCGTCGGACAGGATCGGCGCGATCGGGCCGAGGATCGCGCCGGGATTGCTGTCGAGGAGCTGGGCGCGGGGGCCTTCGAAGTTGATGTCGCCGGCGAAGTTGATCGTGATCCGTGGCGGCGCCGGTTCGGTGGTGGAGGTGGTCGTCGCCGTCGACGCCGGTGGCCCGGTTGCCGATGTCGTCGACCGGTCCGCCCGGGATCCCGTGCTGTCCGATGTCCCGCCGCACGCGGCCGACAGCACGAGCATCCCAATGAGGCCGATGCAGGTGAGGACCCGCCGGACCGACTGCACGGCACCATCGTAACCGACGAGGACTCCCGGTCCTCGGGTTCCTGGCCGTGATCGGGCCTCCGGTAGCCTCGCCCGTCGTGGCGTCGGGTGCGACTTTCAAGGCTCCGGTGGGAACCCGGGACATCCTGCCACCGGAAACCGCCCGGTGGGAGGCGCTCATCGCGCGTTTCGCACGAGTGGCCGAGCACGCCGGCTACGGGTTGGTGCAGTCCCCGATGTTCGAGGACATCGGGGTGTTCCAACGGGTCGGACAGGGCACGGACGTGGTGCGCAAGGAGATG
>CAZEAV010000416.1:0-3138 GCA_964510215.1 uncultured Iamiaceae bacterium | reverse complement strand
AGCCCACCACCCAGCGGGGCTCTGTCTGCGGACTTGGAGTTGAGTTGCGCCAGAGTGTGCCCGTGCCACCTAGG
Organism: uncultured Iamiaceae bacterium; assembly: GCA_964510215.1. GTDB lineage: Bacteria > Actinomycetota > Acidimicrobiia > Acidimicrobiales > Iamiaceae > JAFDWI01. The sequence goes on along the minus strand of CAZEAV010000416.1, from coordinate 3,064 downwards.
TTTCCGCTACTGCGGCTCGTCGTTCATCGGTATTTGGATGGTCGAGGCTGGCCAGCCCTCGCCGGTGTTGAGAAGCACGCGCGCTTCTAAGTGGTCGTGCATACCTTCGACGTGGTCCATCTTCATCGAGTGCAACTCAACCCTGACCGCGTCGGTCACTGCTTCGTTCTTGAGCCAGAGAATCTGGCCGGTGGTCACGAACGCTCCGATCGGCGGCATCTCGAATGCGACGATGAGTTCTCCGGGCATGGGCGTTTCAACGTTAAACACAGGTATGCGCCAAGGTTCACCAAACAGCACCAGTTCGCCGAAGATGTCACCCATGGTGAGGTCTAGCAGCCGGTCCACCTCGCCGAATGCTTCGGAGTAGATCTGAGCCGGGCCGGTCAACGACTCGACGACATCGGTCATGGTGTGCAACCGGTATTCGGCACGCGGGAGAGCAAGATTCGGTTCATGATCATCGAGGGCCTCGGCCGACAGGCGTACAGTCAATTCGCGCCGCGATGCGCGCAACGCTTCCTTCGCGTCATCGTCCAGTCGGTGAAGTGCGCCGTCAAAGTCGACCCATGCCCGGGACTTCGCCAGCTCTCGACTCACGCCGCGGGCAGCTTCGTCGAGTTCCAATGCTCCCTTTAAGTCTGCGCCGAGAAGGCCGGGCACTCTGGGGGGCGCCGGACGCAGATTCAGGCCGGACGCGAACTCCTCCTTCGACCAGATGTAACGAGCCGTCATCTCCTCAGTCGTCAAGGGTGTGCCGGGCGCTAGCTGGGATGCACGAAGAATGGGATACCCGGCCAGCGAAGCGCGCAGCCAGCCCAAGGTGACTCGATGAGCTCCCTCCAACCTCGCCGCCTTGTGCAACCATTCGCGCAACTCATCCTGGTCGACCGCAGGCAGGCCGAGCTCCGCAAGGAGAGGCTGGCTGAGCAGCGCGGGGATGCGGCTGCCGTACATCAGCGGCTTCATCATCATGCGGGCGTGAAGGTCTAGGTGCTGCACGAGCGCAGGGATGCCGACCGCCTTGTCTCCTCGCTTATTCAGCGGCTGGTTCCGGGGGAGCGTTGCCGCAAGCTCCTGGACCAGGATAGTTTGCGACCAGGCTTCGGCCAACCGCCAGATGGCGGCCCATAGTTCCGGCGAGGTGTCTTCTCCAGGGTTCACGTGATGCGCCTTTCCGAGAGCCGGCTGGTTCACAGCCAGTGGTTTCGTGTCAGTTTGTTGACGGCCTCGCCGATGGCCTTGGCGGCGGCGGCTTCCGGTGGCGTTGAGACCCGGGACTCCACGTCGCTCCACGCGGAGTAGTCACCGGTGCGTCCCTCGGTCGGCGGGGAGGAATCGGGTGCCGCGGCCAGGTCGACGGCCTCTGTGTGCCGATACCTGACCGGCCACCCGTCCGGACCGAGTTCACGCCCCTGGCGTTGGTAAACCACGCCGGTCATGCCGAGCGGCCCGACGGTCTCCTTTAGACGGTCGAATGCGCCGGGTGGCGCAACTTCGGTCAAGATTGCTACCGCCGCGGTGACCACCTCGCGGCAGTGTGCGCTCAGCTGGTCGCAGGCTTCCTGACGCGAGCGAGGGTTACGTGGTCGCAAGCGAGGATCGCGACGGAGCCGCTGCTTGAGGATGAGCCGCCACAGTCGCACTGCGACCGCGGTCGGCCCGTCACCGTCGTCGGAGACCACGGTCGGGCCCGCGAAGACGGAAGGTCCTTGCGCTGGACCGACCCAGCCGGTGACTGCGGTATCGGCCTGAGCCATCGTCTGACCGTTGGCCGTCCGCCACATCGTCACCTCGACGTTCGTTCCGTCGGGAAGGACGGCGTTCAGCAAAGCGGCTACCATTCGCGGGGTCTGCTGGCTGATGGTGTTGTGGTCCGATTCGCTGATCCGCACCAGTGAGAACGGGAGTTGCTGGGCTACCGTCAATACGTCTGAGTCGCCGAGCATCTGCATCTGGGAGGAAAGCCACAGACGGTTCTCGTCATTCTCCAGCAGAGTTTCTGGCAGGGAGACCAGTCCGTCTGCGTGCGCGCGAGCGGCGAAGTAGTCGGCGAACGAGTCGTGAACAGGCACTAGGAGCGTCGTGTTGCCAATCCCGGTGACGACGGCGTTGACCAGGCCACTTCGAGTAACTGCTTCGCGAACGGCGGCCACATCGGTTGCAACGCCTCGCTCCCCAAGGAACGCTGTGGCGCCGGCGACCATGCGTTCCCACTCCAGCGGGTTGGCGTACCGCCGCCCCTCATTCAGCAGCTCAGCGAACACGACGCCGAGCACAGCGACTGCGAGGCGCACGTCGCCGGCGTTGGCGTGGTATGCCATTCGCGAGACGGTCAACTCGTACACCGAAGCACGGTCGGTGAACCGCGCTCCACCGGCGACCAGTTGCAGCGCCAGCTCGAGCAGCATCGGGTTGCCGGCGGCATCATCCAAGGCATGTTCAACCTGTGCTAAGACCTCGCGGTAGTGTCGCGAAAAGTCCTGCGCGGCACCTCCGCCGGCTCCCGCCTGAGCGGCCGGCTTGACACCATCGACGGCAACGGACTCGGAGGCGGCGCTGCGCTCTGGGTCGCTCAGCACTTTCGCGGTCAACGCGAGCCGCTCCTGGCGACCGAACGCGCGCGGATACAACCGTTGTACCGTCAACGAAGCCGGGAATACGGTCGCGCACACACCCTCGTCGCGCCCGACCGCGACCACCCGGGCCCCATGAGCCCCTGCGAGGTATATACGAAGCTCTGCGGCGAGCTCGGACCGGACCTGCTGCGGAATCTCCGAGACACCGTCAAGGACCACGGTCACACTCACGTCCCCCAGTACTTGGCGACCCACCTCACGCGGCAACGTTCGACCTACCGTGTTCCCCACCGCATCGGCCACCAGCCGGTCCAACCGTTGCGGCAGGTACGCCTCGGCGTGACACACGACAACCTTCTCACCCCCACCTGCAGCACCGCGACGCCACAAACGAGCCAGAGTGGACTTACCCGAACCCGTTCGTCCGGCCATGAGGAGTGTGCCACTGACAGAAGCGAGGTCCTCCAGCCGAATCGGTGAGTCCT
>CAZEAV010000415.1:0-3156 GCA_964510215.1 uncultured Iamiaceae bacterium | reverse complement strand
GGCGACCACGGCGCCGACGACCACGACGCCAGGCCCTCCCACCTCGACGGGACCATCGACCACCACGTCGACCACCATGTCGGGCAGCACGACCTCGACGACGGGTCCCGCGCAATCGACGACCACGGTTTCACCGGCGTCGGGCGCCGCACCGTCCACCGGCGCCGCGCCGCCCGCGCAGAGCGTCACCGGACAGCCCCGCTACACCGGCTGACCGCCCCGGGGCGCCCCGCCGACATTCCCTGCAAGGTGCGACGTCAGGGTTCGATGACGGCCCACCCCCGACGCTGCAGTTCCGCCGCGAGGAGTTCGGACGGGAACGTCCGGATCTCACGGTTCTGGACGGCCGCGGTCCGCTCGGCGGCGGTCACCGGGCCGCGCGTCGGGCCCGATGGGGTCGATCCGCCGCTGTCCCCATCATCGTCGGCCGCATCGGTGAGCAGGCTGATGAACGCATCGGCCTCGTCGCGGGTGAACCTGCCGCCGGCCTGACGTTGGGTGAACCCCATCGGCCCCCGGGCGTCGCGGAAGTCGGTGTGTCCCGCGTCGTTGAGCAACGCCAGGAGCTCTGCGACCTGACGACGCGACGCCGGCGGCCCGCTGGGTTGTCCGAATGCCATGGGAGAAGTCTCGCGCCGGGGGGTGACACCTCCGGGTACACCCCCGTCGCTCCTCGGCCCGGCGGCACGTCACGCGGTGAAGTTGCCCGAGGCCCCGGCGTTCACGTCGATGACCACGCCGGTGGTGTGCCGGGTGGCGACGCTGGTCAGATACAGCACCGCCGCGGTGACCTCCTCGGGTTCCAACCACGGCACGCCTGTGGGGTGCAGCGTGGACAACGGCTGGGCGACATCGTCGAAGGTCGGGGCATCCAGGTCCGGGCGCATCATCGAGATGAACCAGTCGTTCTCGAGCATCGGGGTGCGGATGTTTCCCGGGGCGACCGAGTTCACCGTCACCCCGGACGATGCGAGCTCCAGCGCCGCGGACTTGGTCAACCCGACCACCCCCCACTTGGAGGCCACATACGCGGGAATCCCCGGATTGGCGGAGCGTCCCATCATCGATGACACGGTGACGATGCGCCCGCGCCCGCGCTGGCGCATCCCGGGTGCCACCGCGCGGATCAGGTTGAAGGTGCCGGTGAGGTTGATGTCCACGACGCTCGACCAGTCCTCGGCCGAGGTGTCGGTCACCGCCGAGATCGCGGTCACGCCGGCGTTCGCGATCGCGATGTCGATCGGGCCGAGGCGCTCTGTGACCTGTCGCTCGAAGTCGACCAGTGCCGCGAGATCCCGCACGTCCACCACTTCGGCGACGCAGCGCGCGCCCGCCGCGCGGACGAGACCGACGGTCTCGTCCAGATCCGCGCGGTTTGCCAAGGGGTAGGCGACCGCGTCGACGTCGGCACAGATGTCGCACACCGCGACATCGACGCCACGCCGCGCGAGGGCCAGCGCGTGGCTCCGTCCCTGGCCACGCGCGCCGCCGGTGATCAGCGCGACGCTGCCGTCCACGCCGCTTCGATCATGGTCCTCGCCGTTGCCTGCCATCGTCATCCGGTGTCGGTCGTGGTCCGGCCGCCGCTTCGTCGCGCCGGGGGCGGACCCTCGAATGTGGTCGTCGGGCGCCGGTCCCGGCTCATCGTGGGCGAGGCTACCGGCCCAGGCGGATGGCCCGATGCGGCCGCGACGCGGGCCCAACGCGCCGGACGATCCTGCCGAGGCCCTACATTCACGGATGCGACCATGAACGAACCGGCAGCCAAAGGCATCTACATCGCCGCCCCGGAAGGGGCGACCGGCAAGTCGATCGTCGCGCTCGGGCTCATCGACCTGCTCGCCCGACGGGTGGGCAGCATCGGCGTGTTCCGGCCGGTCGTGCGGTCGGAGAACCCGGCGGACGACCTATTGGGGCAACGTCTGGTCGCTGCGCTGGGAGAGGCACCGGCGCCCCGCCTGGGCATCGGGGTCACCTACGCCGAGGTGCATCGCGGCCCCGAGGACGCCATGGCGAGAATCGTCGATGCCTACGGGGAGCTGCAGGCGACCTGCGACGTCGTGGTGGTGGTCGGATCGGACTACACCGACGTGGCCGGACCCGCCGAGTTCGGCTTCAACGGACGGGTGGCGGCGAACCTGGGCACACCCCTGGTGCTGGTGGTGAGCGCGCACGGGCGCAGCCCGCAGGAGGTGGCCCAGGTCGTGGGCATGGCCATGGCCGAGATCGCCGAGTCCCACACGACCACCGTCGGTGTGGTGGCCAACCGTTGCGAGGAGTCCCGTCTCCACGAGGTCGTCGCGACGCTCGCACCCATCGGCGTGCCGGCCTGGGCCCTACCCGAGGTGCCGCTGCTGTCCGCGCCCCGCCTGGACGAGATCGCGGCTGCACTGGACGCCGAGCTGTGTTTCGGCGACGACAAAGCGCTGGCACGGGAGGTGATCGAGCTCCGGATCTGTGCGATGACCGTGGAGCACATCCTGGCCCGAGTGCGGCCCGACCAGCTCTGCATCGTGGCCGGGGACCGCTCCGACGTGCTCGTCGCGCTCATCGCCGCGCACGCGACGCCGGGGATGCCGTCACTCGCGGGCATCGTGCTGGACGGCGGTTTCCGCCCCGGTCCCGAGGTGAGCGCGCTCATCAGCGGCATGGACACCCGCCTACCGATCCTTCTCACCGATCACGACTCGTTCCATACCGCCCAGATCGTGACTGCGACCCGAGGCGTCATGGCGACGGGCACCCAACGCAAGATCGACGTGGCGCTGTCGACCTTCGAGCAGCACATCGACGCGGAACGCTTCGCCGGCATGTTGGACGTGGCGCCGACCTCGGTGGTGACCCCACTGATGTTCGAATCGAAGCTCGTGGACACCGCCCGGGCGCAGCGGCGCCGGATCGTGCTGCCCGAAGGGGCGGACGAGCGGATCCTGCGGGCGACCTCCACGTTGTTGGAGCGCCAGGTCGCGGACATCGTCCTGTTGGGATCGAAAGCCAGGATCACCGCCAAGGCATCCGAGTTGGGTCTCGACATCGACGCGGCCGAGGTCATCGACCCCGACCGGTCCGAGCTGCTGGAGTCCTTCGCGGTCGCCTACGCAAAGCTACGGGCCCACAAGGGCATCGAGGTGGACGTGGCCCGCGACCTGGTCCGGG
>CAZEAV010000414.1:0-3164 GCA_964510215.1 uncultured Iamiaceae bacterium | reverse complement strand
GCAGCTCGTCCAGGTTCTGTGGCGGCGGCTCGCCGAACAGGTCGCCGTAGCGGTCCATGAAGCCGGCGAAATCGGGCTCCTCGCCGCGTTCGCGCGCCGCGATCATCTCGTTCAGCTCGGCCAGCATGTCCGCGTTGCGGGCCAGATCATCGGGCGTGATGTCGCGCATCTGGCCCATCATCTGATTGACCTGATTGGCCATGAGCTGACTCCGGAGCTTGTCCATCAACTCGGTGAACCGGCGCTGCGCGTCCTCGGAGGTGAAGTCGTACTGCTGGAGCTCGCGCACCAGGTTCGCCAGGTCGGGCGACAACAGGTCGAGTGCCATCTGGTGTTCGGCGACGCTCTGGCGCGCCAGGTCGGCGCGGCGTTCGTCCCCGGAGGCCTCGGCCTCGGCGAGTTGCTCGTCCAGTGCCGATCGTTCGGTGTCGACCACGTCTGCCAGCTCACCGGCGATGTCGTCGTAGACCCCGCCGAGATCGTGGTTGGACAACAGATCCCGACGTCGATCGCGAAGCCGCTCCATCAGTTCGCGCAATCCCTGGATGTGTTCGCCGTCGGGGGTCTCCATGCCGTCCTGCAACAGCCGGCGCAGCGCCGCGTCGAGGTCGCCGTGGTAGAGCACGTCGTCGGTGATCTCGCTCATCACGTCCCGTGCGCCGAAATCGAAGCCTTTCTGCGTGCCGTCCCAGGCCGAGTAGCGGAAACGGCGGTGCGGCTCGTGACGATCCATGACGCCCTACGGTACCGGCGCAGGTCCCGGTTCGTCAGTCCGTCTGCAACTATCGTTCACAAGCGCTCGCCAACACCATTGGGGGAATCATCGTGTTGCATCGAAAGCGCCTGATCACCACCGGGATCGTGGCCCTGCTCGCGCTCGTACCGGCGGCCTGTTCGAGTTCGGGCTCCACCGCCGACGGCCCGGCAAAGGGGGCGAACGCGTCGACCACCGCGGCCGGCCCGGCGCCGATCACCGTCGTGGTCACCGACGACGACGGCATCGCCGCCCCGGGAATCGACGAACTCGCCAAGGAGCTCACCGCCCTGCCCGCCGTCACGGTGAAGGTGGTCGCGCCGGCAACCGATCAGAGCGGGAAAGGAGACAAGACCACCTCCGGAACGGTGAAGCACCAGCCGGCCGAGACGGCGAGCGGGATCGCCGGTGTGGCCGTGGACGGCACCCCGGCGGACTCGGTGAACGTCGCGTTGAAGGTGCTGAAGCTCGATCCGGACCTGGTGGCGTCGGGGATCAACAAGGGCCAGAACGTCGGGCCGCTCGCGAAGATCTCGGGCACGGTGGGCGCCGCGCTCACCGCGGTCCGCAACGGGGTCCCGGCTGTCGCCGGCAGTGCCGGGCTGACGGCGCACCCGAGTTACGCCGCGGCGGCCGAATACGTGGTCACGTGGGTGAAGGCCAACCGGTCGCGGATCGCCCACCACCGCATGGCGACCGGTCGCGTCGTGAACTTCAACGTGCCCGAATGCACGAAAGGGTCGCCGCACGGCCTGGTCCACGTGTCCACCGCCTCCAAGATCCCCGACGGGGTCAGCCCGTTCTCCAGTGACTGTTCGGCCACCAAGTCCGGTTACCAACCGACCGACGACGTCGACGCGCTCGTCCACGGTTTCGCCGCCCAGAGCAACGTGCCCGCGAACTGAGGAGACTCGAACCAGGTCGCTCCGGGTACCGCGCCAATGCGTCCGTCCCGATGGTCGGACCGCGGTGCGTCGATCCCCAGACGCGTCGGCCACCCCACGTTTCGCATCCGCTTCAGCGCGATGGCGCTCGATCGAGCCAGCGCTCGATGCTGCGACCCGTCCGGTCAGAGCACGAGCGGGTTTGCGACGTACATGCCCTGACGAGCACCAGCATCGCACAGCGCGTCGTCGGCGCTGGTGAGCACCGCTGCTTCGATCTCCAGCGCTGCTGCCAAGTGCACTGCGTCGTCGCCACGCAGGCCCTCGTCTTCGGCCAGGGTTGCCGCGCTTGCGATCAGTTCCTCGGTCACCTGCACCAACGCGAGTTCCGTGACGCGCTCAGCCAACGCGGATTTCGCGGAGCGATGCTGCGCCCCGGTGAGTCGCCCGGCGCGGGCTGCTGCCGCGAGCGCGGCCCGCGCTTCGACGACCAGCAACGTCGCGGAAGCCACGACGTCCGAGGCCTCCCAGATCATCGCGGCGTGCTCCGAGCCCGGCTCCTCGATGAACAATTTGATCAGCACCGAGGTGTCGAAATACGTGATCACCGGCGTTGATCGGCCACCAACTCACTCACCGACGCCGACGCCTGAATACGCTTCGCGCTACGGCGACGGCGGCGGTGCTGAGGCGGGCGAACCAGGCCTGCCGACACCAACGCCACGAGGTGATCCGTGGCGGGGTCGACTGGGCCGAGACGGGCAATCGGCTTTCCCCGGTCGGTGACGATCACATGCTCACCGGCTCGGACCCTTGCCAGGTAACGACTCAGATTGTTCTTGAGGTCGCGCACGCCGACCTCGACCGATGATGTAGCCACACTCATGCCTTCATTGTAGCTCTCTGTTGCGAGACTCGGCCGGAACCACGAGCAACGCAATGCCTCGCGCGCCCGCTACCTGTCGACCGGCGCGTCGAAGCTCGAGTTCTTCATCGATCCGTATGACCGGTTGATCGATCGACGCAACCGTGCCGGGTTTCCTCAGCGGCGGGAGCGGTAATCGGCCCGGCCGCCCAACGCGTCCTTGTTCAAACGACGCGACAGGTGCAGGCCCTCCAACACCAACTCCACGGCACTGGCCCGCACCGCCGCGGCCGAGTCGGTGGTGGTGAGCGGGTCGATGGCCGCGGCCAACGCCGGATTCGCCTCGATGAGCGCCACGTAGTCCGCGGTGGCGACGTCGTCCCCGGTCCCCACGACCGAGCCGTCGTCGAACCCGGCGACCACGTCGTTGAGCGTCTCCATCCCCACCCGGTTCTTGAACACGGTGAGCACCGCGGCGGAGACCAGATGGGCGAAGACCGCGTCACCGGCGTCGTCGTCGATGGTGTCCAACTCGATCTTGCCCGCGGTCGACGCGGCGAGCGCGTCCAGATCACAGATCCGGGGCGAGGCGACCTTCTCCTCCAGCTGCAGTGCCCGGCGGGCGGCACTGGCCATGAGCACCTCGGCGTTGGCCACGGTC
>CAZEAV010000413.1:0-3175 GCA_964510215.1 uncultured Iamiaceae bacterium | reverse complement strand
CCTCGTTCATCGAGCCGTACCAGGGCGCCGCCACCGGCGCGGGAGGCATCCTGCGGGACATCTTCTCGATGGGCGCCCGCCCGATCGCGCTGATGGACCCGTTGCGGTTCGGCCCGCTCACCGATGCCCGCAGCCGTTGGGTGGCCGAGGGGGTCGTGTCGGGCATCTCCGGGTACGGCAACTCCGTCGGGGTCCCCACCATCGGTGGCGAAGCGGTCTTCGACCGCACCTATGTCGGGAACCCGTTGGTCAACGTGTTGGCACTCGGCATCCTGCCGGTGGAGAACCTCGTGCTCGGCCGGGCGACCGGGGCGGGCAATCTGGCGGTGCTGCTCGGTTCCACCACGGGCCGGGACGGGATCGGGGGCGTGTCGGTGCTTGCGTCGGCCTCCTTCGACGAGGGTGACGATGCCAAGCGGCCCAGCGTCCAGGTCGGCGACCCGTTCGAGGAGAACCGTCTGATCGAGGCGTGCCTGGAGCTTTATGACCGCGACCTGGTGGTGGGCGTCCAGGACCTCGGCGGCGCCGGAATCACCTGCGCCACCGCCGAGACCGCGGCCAAGGGCAACTCGGGCATGGACGTGTATGTGTCCGAGATTCCGCTGCGCGAGACGCACATGAATCCGGTGGAAGTGATGACGAGCGAGTCCCAGGAGCGGATGCTGGCCATCGTGACGCCAGAGCGGCTCGACGACGTCCTCGAGGTCGCCCGACGCTGGGAGATCCGTGCCTCGGTCATCGGCACGGTGAACGGCAGTGGCCGCCTGCGGGTGCTCAGCGACCCGGGCGCAGATGCCGAGGTCCTCGCCGATGCGCCGGCCAAGTCGTTGGAGGAAGACGCGCCGCTCTATGACCGACCCCGCACCGAGCCGCCCGATCTGGCGCTGCGCCGGGCCGACGACCCGGTCGGTTCGCTCGACGGGCTGGTCACACCCGGACGCCTCGGTGCCGATCTCGTCGCGTCGCTCGGCGACACCCGGTGGATCTGGTCCCAGTACGACCACCAGTTGTTCCTGAACACCGTGACCGGTCCCGGATCCGACGCCGCGGTGCTGCGGCTGCGCCACCCCGAAACCGGGGTCGAGACCGGACGGGGCGTGGCCCTGACCACCGACGGCAACCACCGTTGGTGTGCGGTGGATCCCCGGGCCGGGACCGCCGCGGTGGTCGCCGAAGCCGCGCTGAACCTGGCGTGCGTGGGCGCGCGACCCCTGGCGCTGGTGAACTGCCTGAACTTCGGGAACCCCGAGCGCCCTGAGGTGATGTGGCAGTTCGCCGAGTCGGTGGACGGCATGGGTGCGGCGTGCCGGGCGCTGGGCGTGCCGGTGATCGGCGGGAACGTCAGCTTCTACAACGCCTCCGGCGACACCGACATCGACCCGACCCCCGTGGTGGGCATGCTGGGGATGATCGACGAGCTGGTCCGTCGGCCGCCCGGGCTCACGCTGGCCGAGGGTGCCCGACTGGTGCTGTTCGGCCCCGACCCGGCCGGCGAAGGCCAGGCGGCTGGCGCCCCCAGCGGTCTGGCCGGTTCCCGCTGGGCGTTCGATCACGATCTGCGCGGCGGTGCGCTCACGCCGCTGGACACCGAGATGCACGCCAAGTTGTGTGAGCTGGTGCGTGGGATCGTGGCCGACGGCCTCGTCACCGGCATCGGTGACGTCTCCGACGGTGGTCTGGCCGGGGTGCTCGGTGAGGCCGTGGCACGCTCGGGACTGGGCGCGACGGTGAAGCTGCCCGCCGGCGCGCCGAGCGTGCCGTGGCTGTTCGGTGAGTCGCCGTCCCGGGTGGTGTTGTGCGTGAGCGCCGACCAGCTCAAGGAAGTCCACCAGCGCCATCTCGACGCAGACGTGCCGGCCCGATTCCTCGGCTCGGTCACCGGCGATCGCCTCACGGTGACGGCCGCCGACGGCCCGGTGCTCGACGTCGGCGCCGACGAGCTGGCATCGACCTGGCAGGGCCGACTCCCCGACGCGTTCGCCGCCGGTACCACCCCGGCCTGAGTCAGATGGACGTGCACTCCGACGCATCAGCGGGGCGCGGCCCCAGGGTGGTCGGAACCAGAAGTGGTGGAATCGGTCCACCCACGTGCGATCATGGAGGTGTGCCGCTGCCCGGAGAGCAGGACCACGACCCCGATGCCGACGACTCGCTGAAGGAGGCGTGCGGTGTGTTCGGGGTTCGGGCACCCGGCCAGCCGGTGGCGCAGTTGACGTATCTGGGCCTGTACGCCCTGCAGCACCGGGGACAGGAATCGGCCGGGATGGCGGTGTCCGACGGTGAGGAGATCACCGTCGTCAAGGACATGGGTCTGGTCTCCACGGTGTTCGACGAGCGCACGCTCGCCCCGCTCACCGGCGACCTGGCGATCGGCCACACCCGCTACTCGACCACCGGTACCTCGACCTGGCGCAACGCCCAACCGGCCTACCGTGGCCTGGAGACGATGGGGTTCGCGCTCGGCCACAACGGCAACCTCACCAACACCGAGGAGCTGGCCGCCGAAGCCGGCATGCTGCCCGGCACGATCGCGTCGGACACCGACCTGATCGCCGAGTTGTTGTCGGTCGACATCGACCGGGCGGTCGACGGCGGCGCCCTGGACGCCGGCACCGACACCGCCCCCGATCTGTTGGGCAGCGCGCTGCTGCGGGTCCTGCCCCGCCTGCACGGAGCGTTCTCGCTGGTCCTGATGGACGAGGACCGCATCTACGGCGTCCGTGACCCCAACGGTTTCCGACCGCTGTGTCTGGGACGGCTCGACAACGGCGGCTGGGTCCTCGCCTCGGAGTCGCCGGCACTCGATGTCGTCGGCGCCCATTTCGTGCGTGAGCTCGATCCCGGCGAGCTGGTGGTCATCGACGCCGATGGCGTCACCTCGGTGCCGGTGTTCCCCGCGGCCCGCCTCGACCCGAAGCTGTGCATCTTCGAGTTCGTCTATTTCGCCCGTCCGGACTCCCAGCTCTATGGCCGAAGCGTGCACCACGCGCGGGTGCGCATGGGCGAGTTGCTCGCCGAACAGGCGCCGGTGGAGGCCGACATGGTGATGGGCGTGCCCGAGTCGGGTCTGCCCGCGGCCGAGGGGTATGCGCGGGCGAGTGGGATTCCCTACGGGCAGGGGCTGGTCAAGAACCGCTACATCGGCCGCACGTTCATCGCACCGTCCCAGCAGATG
>CAZEAV010000412.1:0-3177 GCA_964510215.1 uncultured Iamiaceae bacterium | reverse complement strand
ACGAGCAGGCGTCCCGCGCCGGCGACCTCGCGGGCCGCCCGCATCGACTCGGAGAGTCCGTCGGGAGTGTGTGCGAAGTCCACGACCACGCGGACGCCGTGGCTGACGGCGATCGTCTCGAACCTGCCCGGCACGACACGGGCCGCCTCGAGCCCTCGGCGTACCGCCACGTCGTCCACGCCGAGCGCGGCGGCAGCAGCACCCGCGGCCAGGGCGTTGGCCACGTTGAACCGCCCCGAGAGCGACAGGTGCACCGGGGCACCACGCCAGGTGAACTCGATCGGCGCCACCGAGGCGATCGGTTCGGCATCGGCCAGCGAGAACGCGTCGACGGGAATGCGCGCGGCATCGGCCAGCAACCGACCGTGGGGATCATCGGTGTCGACCACGCCGCGGGCGGACAGTTCTGGTTCGAACAGGCGGGCCTTGGCGCGGAAATAGGCCTCCATCGTCCCGTGGTAGTCGAGGTGCTCGGCGCTCAGATTGGTGAACACCGCCACCGCGAACATCGTCCCGTCGACCCGGTGCTGGACGAGCGCGTGGCTGGACACCTCCATGGCCACCTCCGAGCACCCCTGGTCGCGCAGCTGGGCCAACCGGCGTTGCAGGTCGGTGGCCTCCGGGGTCGTCCGGGCGCCCGTGAGCGTCCCGATCACCCCGCACCGACGCTCCGCCGCGCCGAGGATCGCCGCCAACAGCGCCACGGTGGTCGTCTTCCCGTTCGTGCCGGTCACCCCGACGCAACGCATCGTGGCGCTGGGATCGCCGTGGACCCGGGAGGCCACCGGCCCCATGGCCCGGCGAACATCGTCCACACGGAGCTCGGGGACACCGAGATCGAGTGGTTGCTCGCACAACAGCGCCACCGCTCCGGCATCGACCGCGGCGCGGGCATGGTCATGGCCGTCGCTGTGCTCGCCACGGACGCAGCAGAACATGCCTCCCGGCGCCACCTGACGGTGGTCGTGGTACACGTCGACCACTCCTTGGCGCGTGTCGCCGACGATGCGGACACCCACATCGAGGCCGCTCAGCCGCTCGGCGAGGACGTCCAGGGTCACCGGGGTCATCGTTTCGACGAAACCGACGCATCGCTCGGCTGGTCGCCGTCGGCGTCGAGGAGCTCCGGGTTCACCGAAGGCAGGCCGTCCGTCGCGTCCGGTGCGGTCGTCGGGGGCAGGTGCAGCCGGCGGACCGCCACCCGGGCGATCTGCCCGAACAGGGGCGCTGCGGTGTCCGACGCGTAATAGGAACCGCTGCGGTCCGGGTCGTTCAACACCACGATGATCGAGAGCTGGGGGTCACCCGCGGGCAACATGCCCACGAACGTGGACACGTAGTGGTAGCGGCCGTCCAGACCCATGTATCCGTCCCCGGGCATGTGCTTGTCGAGTGGTTTGCGGGCCGTCCCGGTCTTGCCCGCGACCTGGTAGCCGGGTACGGCCGCTTTGGTGCCGGTTCCGGTGGCCACGACGTTCGCGAGCATGCCCCGCACCTGCTTGGCGACCTTGGCCGGAATCACCCGGTGGGTCTCGGAGGGTGGCACGGGATGACGGCGGCCGTCCGCGTCGATGGTGGCGTCGACCAGGCGCGGCGCGATCGAGACCCCGTTCTCCGCGATGGTGTTGTACACCTGCAACATCTGCATGGCCGTCACCGAGATACCCTGCCCGATCGGAATCGACCCCATCGACGACCCGCTCCACTGCGACAGGGGCAGCAGCAGCCCCGGCGACTCGTTGGGGAAGTCCAGTGCGGTCTTGCGTCCGAAACCGAACTTCCGCAACATGGCGTCCAGCCGTTCCCGCCCGACCTTCTGGGCCAACTCGATCGTGCCGATGTTCGAGGACACGGTCAGGATGTCGGTCACGCTGAGCTGGGACGGCAGGTGTTCGGCTTCGCCGAACGTGGCGCCACCGAGGGTGAGATGGTTCGGGTGCTCCAGCACGGTCGAGGGGGTCACCTCGCCTTCGGCCAGAGCGGCGGCGACGGTGATGACCTTGTTCACCGAGCCAGGTTCGAACACCGTGGTCAGCGCCTCGTTGTTCGTGGCGGGCGCCACCTCGTGCGTGTCGGGATCGGCGACGACGTTCACCATCGAGAGCACCTCGCCGGTGGACGGTTTGGTGATGATCGCGATGCCCGACTCGGATCCCGTGGCCTTCACCTGGGCGCCGACGAGTTTCTCCGCCGCGTACTGCAGCGGCAGGTCGATGCTCAGCTCGATGTCGTCACCCGGAGACGACGCCTCGATCTGCCGACGCCCACCGGGAATCGGGCCCAGCGCCGACTGCTCATAGGAGAGTTCGCCGGGCGTGCCCTGCAGCACGTGTTGGTACTGCTTCTCCAGGCCGCTGATACCGACGCCGTCGACGTCGGTCAGGCCGGTCAGCGCGCGCGCTTCGTCGCCGTTGGGTCGAATCCGCTTGTATTCGGTGATCAGGTCGATGCCGTCCAGGTGGCCTTCGTCGCGCAGCTTGGTGACCTCTTTCGCCGTCGCATCCGATACGAGGCGGTCCAGGTACACGAAGCGGGACTTCTCCGACAGCAGTTTCTCCAACTTGGCCTTCCGCATGTGCAGGATTCCGGCCAAACGGCGCGCTTCGTCGGGGACGCTGGAGACCTGCGCAGGATCGGCGACGACCGAAGAGCGTGGCACCGAGACGGCCAGATCGCCGCCGTTGCGATCCAGGATCGCACCCCGGGCGGCCGGGAGGGCCACCTTGACCGTGCGCTGTGCCACCCCGGTACTGCGGTAGCGGGTCGGGCTCAGCACCTGGAGGTCCGTGAGCTTGCCGACGGTGGTGACCATCAACAGACACAGCACCGTGCCGATCCCCAGGTAGCGGCGGCGCAGCGAACGCCCCGAGAGCGCCTTGCCCGACGGGCGTCGGCCACCACCACCGCCGGAGGAACCGTGCCGACCACGGCCGCGGGGAGGTCGAGGCGGCCGACCGGAGCCCGCGCCCGATGACCGGTGGGACCCGACCGATGCCGCGCCGGCCCCCGTCGTCCGCGTCCCTCGGGGACGGGAACGCGGGCGACTCCGGGGGGCCGGCCGCGACGCAACCCGCTCGGGCCGGAAGAACGCGGGCGCAGGGTCGGGCTGTGGTCTGCTGCGGCGTCGGGCACCGTCGTGACCTTTGCGACGGGGACGTTCTCCGTCGTCCCCGGTCC
>CAZEAV010000411.1:0-3186 GCA_964510215.1 uncultured Iamiaceae bacterium | reverse complement strand
GCGCTCGCCGGTGGCCTGATGCGCGAGTGCCCGACCGAACTTCGGAACAGCTCCAGGTCATGCAGTCGATGAACGCGCTGCATTCGGCAAGCATCCGGCGACCGGACGGGATCCGGCCCGGTCCTCGACCGCCTGCCAAGGCCTGAAAGCCGGCGGCGATTCACCTAGTCCCGGGCACCGCCCTGGAGCAGCATCGAGGTGGCGGCGATGATCGTGTCACCGGTGGTGTCGACCAACTTCTGTGAGGCGATCGAGCGGGGAAACTCGTCGGACTGATAGCGCAGGCTCGGCTCGGGAGCACGGGCGATCTCGGCGATCACCTTGCCGACGTGCTCCGCGCGCTCTCCGTCGCCGGTCGTCATCGCCGCCATGGTGGTGTTGTAGGCGTCGAGGAGTGGCCCGTAGGGGTCGTCCGCGCCGGCTTCGGCGGTACGGCCGCCGGCGTTCTGCAGAAAGGCGGTCTGCACCGGGCCGGGTTCGAGGACCGAGACGTGCACGTCGAATGGCCGCAGCACCGGGGCGAGGCCTTCCATCAGTCCTTCCACGGCGAACTTGGACGCGTTGTAGGCGTCGCTGAAGGGCATCCCCACGACTCCGTTCAGGCTTGTCACGGTGAGAATCCGGCCCCGCCTGCGGGTACGCATTCCTGGCAGAACCGCGCGGGTGCAACGGGCGACGCCGAGGAAGTTCAGCTCCAGTACGCCGCGCAGGTCGTCGTCGGTGAGCTGTTCGAGGGTGCCGCGATGGCCGGCGCCGGCGTTGTTCACGAGCAGCTCGATCGAACCGTGAGTGTCGAGCACGCCTTCCACCGCGGACGTCACCGACGAGGGCACGGTCACGTCGAGGGTGGCGAGTTCGACCTGGTCGTTGCTGCGCGCCAGGGCCTGCAGATCCCCAGCGGTGTCCGGGTGGCGGGCAGTGGCCACGACGTGCCATCCGTCGTCGGCCAGCGCCGCGACCGCGGCGAGGCCGATGCCGCTGCTGGACCCCGTGACGATCGCCGTACCACGGCCGACGTGCTCGGCGTTTGTCATGTCGACTCCCTCGACGGTCATCGACTCGGTTGTCGACGACAAGCCCGGGCAACCCTACCGGTGCCGGAGGAGTCCACGGGCACGGAACGGCCCGACGCGCTTCCCCCGCACGAAACCGGTGAGCGTGGTCACCCGCCGGTGTAGCGCGTTCCCGGCGGGTCGACCGCCCAGGGTGCCGCATTGCCCCAGGCGTTCTCATACACCAGGTCGCCCAGGGGTAGGCGTCGCACCGGACCGTGTCGGCCGAGCGGGCGACCGAGAGGGATGGTCGCCACGATGTCCACATCGTCGGGCAGCCCGAGCAGCGTCGCCAGTTCATCGGCCGCCGCCAGGTGCCAGGTACTCATCACCCCGCCGTAGCCGAGTGCGCGGGCGGCGAGCAGCTGGTGCTGACAGGCCGGGAACACCGATGCCCCGTCGAACAGGTCATTCGGTCGGCCTCGCGACTTCAGACACGCGAGCACGATCACGGGCGCGTCGCCGATGTGGTCGACGAAGTGACTCATCGTCCTGGCCATGCGGGCCTTGCGTGACGTGTCCTCCGCGGGCGGGTCCTCACGGCTCGAGGCCCACGCCTGCTGGAAGGCGTGGGTGAGCAGCGCCCGCACCTCGGCCATCTCCGGGGTGCGCCGCACGACCAGAAACCGGAACGGCTGGCGGTTGTGCCCCGACGGCGCCCGCGTCGCCGCGAACAGGATGTCGTTCAGGTCGGTTTCGTCGATGTCCTCGTCGCGGAGGCGGCGGATTGCCCGCGTCGACACCAGCCCCGCGTACAGACCGGGGAGCGTCTCGGGTATCTGCTGGTCGGGCATGGACCGACGCTAGTGCTGTCACCCCGACGGGGCCGATCGGCCGAATGGCCGATCACCGGCACGCCGCGTGGGGTCAGGGCGCGGACTCGGTGCTGATCATCCACGACACGCCGAAGCGGTCCCGACAGGCCCCGAAGCTCGTCGTCCAGAACGTGGGGGCGGGAGGCATCTGCACCTCACCGCCATCGGCGAGACCCTCGAACACGCGCTCGGTGGTGGTGTCATCGGGGGCGATGTAAGCGACACCGACACCGAGCTTGGGCCCGCCGTCGCCGGTGGGGTCGTCGGAGCCGAGCAGCGTCGCGTCGTCGAGGACGAGCGCGGCGTGCATGACGTGGTGCGGCTCGGCGCCCGGCATCGGTTCCGCGCCCTCGGGCAGATCCGCGTGGGTCATGATGTCCAACGTGCCGCCCAACACCTCGTGGTAGTGCGCGAACGCCTCGGCGCAGTCGCCGCTGAAGAAGAGATAGGGGTTGATGCTCATGGGGCCTCCTGGCTGGTCGGTGAGCTCAGTGCTCGCTCACTCTGACGGACCAGGCCCCTCATCTTCATCGGTCGAGGTGTCGAACGCCGCGGGGTCGACCTCGTCGAGGAAATCGCGGAACTCGGCCACGGTCTCTTCGATCGTCTCGTCGTCGGGCTCCTCGGCGAGCAGTGCCGATGCGTACTCGAGGACGTCGTCACTGACGAACACCGGTGCGCCGACACGGACCGCCAGTGCAAGGGCGTCGGAGGGTCTGGTGTCCAGGCGGTGTTCGCCATCGGCCCCGATCACCGAGATCGCCGCCCGGAACGTGCCGTCCCCCAGCGTGGTGACCTCGATGGCGTCGACGTGGGCCGCGAGCTCTTCCACCAGGGTGGCCATGACGTCGTGGGCGAGTGGGCGGGGAGGCGCCTTGCCGGACAGCGCCAGCGCGATCGAGGTGGCCTCGGCGCCGCCCATGAAGATCGGGAGCACGCGGTGCGGCGCCTCCTGCTCGCGCAACAGCACCAGCGGAGCGCCGGTGTTTGCTTCGACGTGAACACCCATGAGGTCGACGAGCTTCATGATGCCCTTCATGCTATCGCTGATTTGAGAAAACCTGATGTAACTGCTGTCAACCCTGTCGGCGATAGTGGTCACCTCCTCGAATGCAGGCGATTTGTCGTGTCGAACTCGATTCCACGCGCGAGATTGACCGGATCCCGTGGGGGTAGTGTCCTGTTGTGTCGGCCCGTTCGACCCAGGCGCCGCGGGCCGGTCCGAGGAGGTCCTCATGCGTGCGTTCCAGTTGACCGAGCCGGGTGCGGCCGAGGTCCGTAGGGTCGATGAGCCCGATCCCCGGCCGGGTGAGGTTCTC
>CAZEAV010000410.1:0-3191 GCA_964510215.1 uncultured Iamiaceae bacterium | reverse complement strand
CTGCGTCCTGGCCGATGTGGACAACACGATGCGCGTGGCCCGGGAGGAGATCTTCGGTCCGGTCGCATCGGTGATCCCGTTCACCGACGAGGCGGACGCGATCGCGATCGCGAACGACAGCGACTACGGACTCTCGGGTTCGTTGTGGACCGGCGACGCCAAGCGTGCGATTCGGGTGGCCCGGGCGCTGCACACCGGGACGTTGTCGGTGAACAGCAACTCATCGGTACGCGTCCAGGCGCCTTTTGGCGGCTACAAGCGGTCCGGCCTGGGGCGGGAGCTCGGGATGGGTGCGCTCGACAACTACTCCGAGTCCAAGAGCGTGTTCTTCTCCGCCGGGTAGCACCGGTCGAAAACACCCGAACCACGCGTACTGGGTTTGCCGGTGCGCACCCTGGTGCGTCTGGGCAAACCCAGTACGCGGTGGAGTACGCGGCCCCCAGGGTGTGGGCTCACGAATCGACCGGTTCGGCCTCCTCGGCGGGCGGGTCGTCGTCGCCGTGGCGAGTGAACGGCATGACGCCGTGTTCACGGACGCGCTCGACCAGGGCGCGCATCGCCGGGCCGATGGCTTCGGCGCGTTCGGTGAGGCGCGCCCGCATCTCGGACACGTCGTCGCTCCCGGGGGTGCCTGCCTCGGTCGCCGCGGCATAGAGCCGATGGGCTGCCTCGAGCTCGGCGTCGAGGTCGTCGGCGTCGCGCAACGCGTCGCCCAGGTCGGTGTCACGGACGGGTCCGTAGGTGGGTGGGATGCGGCCGTCGATACGCGCGTCGATGTGGTCGATGCTGGACCGGTACGCGATGTCCATGAGCTGCGCGCTGCGCGAGAGGTCGTTGTAGCGGACATGGGTCGGGTTGCCGTGGGGCAGGATGACGACCTCGACATCATCGGGGATCCGGGCCAGATCCTCCAGTAGGCGATGCCTGCGGGCGATCCAGTAGGCGAGCAATGCCATGTCGATCGGGCGCCGCGGATCGGGCCGGGGCCTGTCAACCCCGCCCACCTGGAGGATGAAGATGCGGGTGGCGCCCAGATCGACCGCGCGTTGCACGGGCACGTCGTTCACCACGGCGCCGTCCACGTAACGTGCGCCGCCGATCTCCACGGCCGGAAAGACCGCCGGCATCGCGCACGATGCCAACACCGCCGGCGCGAGGTCACCGGTGTGGAACCAGTGCTCGGCGATGGCGTCGATGTCGGTGGCGACGCATTCGAAGCGCACCGCGAGCTCGTCGAACGCGGCCGCGGGGAGCACATCGTCCAGAAGGGCACGCATCGCGTCGTTCGACGTGATCGACTCGCCTTTCCTGAACAGCTGCACCGTGGAGGGGAACAGCCCCGTCGGCACGATGTTCCGATCCAGCAGATCCATCCACACGTCCTGCATTCGCCCGACCGTGGCCAGCGTCGGGTCACCGGCCAGCACCACCCCGTTGAGCGCACCCACCGAACACCCCAGAATCAGATCGGGCCGTATACGGCGCTCGATGAGTGCCCGGAGCATGCCGACCTGCAACGCCCCCATCGCCGCCCCGCCCGACAGGACGAACGCGGTGCGCGGTTCCCGGGAATCGCCGTTGCGGCGCGGCCAGATCTCAGACAGCGACTTCATCGCGCCCCTCCCCGGACCCGGACCCGGTGCCGGCCGCGGCACGGATCAGCGCTGCAACGTCGTCGGGTCGATCCATCGGTGCAGCGTGCGTCGCATCGGCGACGCACACCGACCGCGCACCGTCGATGCGGTCGGCCAGCCACCGGGCGCCGCGCGCATAGTGACCCGCGGCGCCGGACGATGCCCCGAACACGCAACGCGCCGTGATCCGTGCCGGGTCGAACGGCACGCCGACCCCCAGTGTCGGGTCCATGTCGGCGTCGAGTGCGGGACCCTCCGCACGGCGCTTCACGCGGGTCGACGGCGGCAGCGCGTCCCAGCGTTTGGTGCCCACGACCCGGCGCATGAAGTGCTCCGCGACATCGCCGGCGTCTGCCGTTCGGTCCAGATTCCAGCCCGTCCACCCCTCGATCCAGGGAGTCGGGACCTCCCAGGTGGCGATGCCGCGCACGTCCAGACGGCCCGTGGCCGCGGCTCCCAGCACGACGAGTCCTCCGAACGAGTGGCCGAACGCCACGACCGGACGGTCGTCGATGATGGCGACGAGGTCGTCGATGTGTTGCACCAGTCCCCCGACCGGCAGTGCCCCGGCCCGACCGTAACCACGCCGGTCGTAACGAATCGTGGGCGCATCACGGAGCCGGCGCGCCAGATGCGCCAGACCGGCGCCCCGATCCATGGTGCCGTGCACCAGCACCGCCCAGACGCCGTCGGGCCAGGATCCTGTGCCACGAGCGGGGCGTTCCACGAGACCCGGCCAGTCCGTTGTCACGGCGACCGTCGGGTCCCCACCGTCGGTCGCGTGCGTGCCCATTGCGTCCTCACGGTACCCCGCCACTACCGTGCAGCCGATCATGGAGATTCTCCTCATCCGCCACGGCCTCCCCCTGCGGGTCGAAAGTGACCAGCCCGTGGATCCGCCGCTGTCGCCCGACGGCCACGACCAGGCCGCGGCACTGGCGCGCTGGCTCGAAGTCGACCCGCCCGACCATCTGGTGGCCTCCACCATGAACCGGGCGGTCGACACCGCCCGCCACCTGGCCGACTCGTTCGACCTGGAGTTGCACACCGACCCGGACTTCTGCGAATTCGACCGGGGTGCCACCGCGTACATCCCCATGGAGGAACTGGACCGCGAAGACCCCCACATGGTCCGGCTGATCGAGGACTGGTTCGGACCCAGCGGCGCCGAACGCCGCGCCGAATTCCAGGCACGGGTGCTGGCCGCGCTCGAGCGCCACGTCCAGGAACTCGCCGCCCAACGGGTCGCCGTGGTGTGTCACGGCGGAGTGATCAACGCGACGTTGGCCCACGTTCTGGGGAGTACCCGGATGCTCTTCTTCGAGCCGATCTATACGAGCGTGTCCAGGATCTCCTGGAACGGGCGGAGCTTCAGAGTTCACTCGATCAACGAGGCCGGTCACCTTCACGCGGCCGTCGACTGTCGGGCGCACCGGCGGCCGGAAGGCACGCAATGGTCTCAACAGCCATGGCGAGGCACTACGGTCGACGGATTATGTCGAACCACACCTCAACCCGCTACCGGCACGCGCGCAGATCGCGCCGTTCACTCGGGCC
>CAZEAV010000409.1:0-3208 GCA_964510215.1 uncultured Iamiaceae bacterium | reverse complement strand
TTGAACGCCGGGTTCGCCGCGATCGAGGGGCTGGTCGCGGCGATCGGGACGTCGGACTTGATCAGCACCCCGTCGGCCCTGCAGGTGGCCAGCACCAGGTCGACGTCGTGACGTCCCACCCGGTCGCCCAGTCCCACCGGTCCGGTCGACAGCGCGGCCAGCAGCGCCTCGGGGGCGCCGGTGTCGCCCGCCACCTCGGGGTCGGTGCGGAACACGTCCTTGTACGGCATCAGCCCGAGCGCACGGGCCAGCGCGTTGGTGGTGCAGAACCAGGCCCACAACTGGCCTGGCGTGGCGATGTAACCGTGGTCGCCCGAGGTGCGCACCGAGGTGATCTGGGACAACGTGATGGTTTCGGCGAAATCCGCCGGGGTGGCCATGCACCACTGCAACGTGATGCCCCGCTCGCGGGCCGCCGCATCGATACTCTGCTGCCAGGCGCGGGCTCGCCCGGGACGGCGGCGCAGGTCGCGCACCGCATGGAACACCTCGACCATCCAGTCGTGTTCGAAGGTTTCCACCCCCCAGGCGACGCACTGGTCCAGCCAGCGCTCGTAGCCTTCGGGCGTGGAGGGCACCGCGGCGCCCGTGTCGGGGTCGGTCCACACCGGAACCTCGTCGGTGATCGGCGCGGCCGCGGACAGATGGCGGATGTGGGCTGCCAACGGCGGATTCCCCAGCGCCCGGTGCAGCGCCGCAAGGCCATTGGGGAGGACGTCGTCGCGGGCCTCCCACGCCATCAGCGGACTCGGTGGAACGACCCATTCCTCGGTGTCGAAGGGGCGCAGCTCCTCATGCGGGTAGAACCACGAATCCAGTTGCACCACCCCGATCGGCACGTCGTGGGCGCGCAGGTCATCGACGGCGGCGACGATCGCGGCGGCCATGTCGCCCCGCACGTCACGCCCGTCCACGGGTTCGGGTTCGGTGCGATACCAGTACGCGGCACCGTTGTCGGTCCAATAGGACGGTCGGCGGGCGAGCGCGTCGGCCCAGCGGCCCGGTCGCACCGTCCCCGCCCGATCGGTCAGGGTGTGGCCCCAGTCGGCTAGGGCGGTGCGGATGTCGGATGCGGCGAAGATCCCGAACTCGGTGGCGAATCCGACGGGGACCTCTTCGAGATCGCCATGCCAACCGACCCGCAGGGTGCCGCCATTGAGCCCGATGATCTGTTCGTGAAAGTTGTCGAGCGGGGCGACCACGAGTGCCGCGTCGCCGTCCTGCAGACACAGCGGCCAGCCGGTCGGCGGGCGGTGGGGGAGCAGGAAGAAGTTGTCCAGCTCGGCCCCGACGGTCGCCGGCAGACCGAACTCGCAGTGCTGGAAGACCACCCCGGTCAGGCCGTCGGGCACCGAGTCGGGTTCCCGGTCGGCGGGCGTGAAGATGGCCCAGGGAACCGACGGCCGGTCGAAGGTGCCGGTCGCGATCCCCGACAGGTCCGCCAGTGCCTCGGTGCGCAGGGTCACCAGTGGCCGGTCGCGGTACGCGCGCAACGTGCGCCGGACGTGCCCGTCGTCGCCGAGCACGACCTGGTCGGCCGTGCCCAGATCGTCGCTGGTCGGCGTCGGGCCGCTGGCGGCTGGGTCACCGGTGATCCCCGGGTCGCCGCACCCCAGCCAGTCGGCGCCGTCGATCCCGACGCGCACCGCGCCGTCATCGATGCGAACCGTCAATCCCCCGGGTGATTCCAGTTGCATGACCCGTCAACCTAGTGGAGCCTCGCTCGATCGATTCGAGGGGTCTCGCTCGCGCGATGGGTCCGTCGTTGCTCGTTCTTTGTCCACTTCATGTCCGAATCGGACGTGAAGTGGACAAAGAACGGGTCCGGCGGTGTGGTGCGGGTCGGCTAGGCACGCAGACGGTAGAGCACCTCGCCGGCGTCATCCACCACCAGCCAGTCGGGGTCGTCGCGGTAGGTGTCCGGGTCGATCATGGCCGGGTCCGCCCAGTCCAGGTTCACCGACCGGGTACGGGCTTGGGGGACCGCGGACGCGAGCGTGATTTGCACCCGGGGGTGTTCACCCGTGACCGGATCCCAGGTGCCCGCGCCCCGCAGATGCGTGGAATGCGCGAGCTCACCCCAGGGATGATCCGCGAAGCGGTCCCACTGGCCGACGAAGTAATCGCGCACGTGGTAGCCGATGGCGTCGATGCCCGGATGGTTTGGCGTGATGTCGACCAGATGGGGCGCGTACAGCACGACCCGGCCGCCGTCCGCGACGACCGGTTCGACCTTGTAGAACCCTTTCGCCGCGGTCCACAGGTCGTCGTAGCGCTCCGGGATGATCGACAACACGTTCGCCACCGGTTCGTCCAGGTAGCGGATGTGGGTTTGCGCGGCGATGCCGGCGGCTTCGGTCCACGCGGTCTCGGGGGTGCCGTAGGCGGCGGCGTGCAGGCGGTCGCCCTCGCCGGTCACCACACACAACGCCCGCCGTGGGGTGGGGATCATCGCGGCGGCCCGGTCGATCAGTGCTCGCACCGGCGTGATCCCGGGAGTGCCGATGATCTGCGCCGAGCCGATCAGTGCGCCCAGCCAGTGGGTCACGTCGATCATCTCCGGTCCCGACAACCCCGGGAACAGATACTTGTTGCCGCCCGAGAATCCGACGACCTCGTGGGGCAGGACCGGCCCGACGATGACGATCAGATCGGCGTCGATCACCGCCCGGTTGACGCGCACCGGAACCTCCACGGCGAGCCGTCCCCGCGACGCGTCGCGGACCTCCGCAGCGGTGATCGTCCCCAGCGTTGTGTACGCGCCCGGATCCGCCCATGCGTGGTTGGTGACGCGCAGACCCAGATAGCGGTCATCGATCCGGTCCGGCGCCACGCCGATGAGCCGGGCGATCGCGTCGTCGTCCATCGGGCTGTGGGTGCCGAGAGCGATCAACGCCTCGACCGATGCGGGCCGACCGCCGAGTGCGGCCATGACCGCATCGAGCAGGCGGGGGAGCGGGCAGTGCCGGGTCCCGTCGGGGATCACCAGACACGCCCGGGCGCCATTGAGATCCTCGACGCCGAGTCCGTCGGCGACGAACCCGTCGAGTTGCGCAGCGGTGATGTCCCCGTCCGAAGCGCCGAGCAGCATCACACGCGTCGACACTACCGAGGGGACCGGTGCCGGTCGCCGGCGCTCGGCCCCGGGCTTTGCCTCCACGAGTGGTGCGTCGTCGATCGAGCACGTATCGCCGACGCTGTGATGGAC
>CAZEAV010000408.1:0-3216 GCA_964510215.1 uncultured Iamiaceae bacterium | reverse complement strand
GTGGCCGACGAGGGTGCACCGTGGCGCGCCGACCCGGTCGGCGAGACACACGACATCAGCGACATGGTCTGCGATCGACGCGGGCGGGGCAGCACCGCGGGACCCGGCGCGTCCCCGCAGATCCAGTGAGGCGAGTCGCCAGTCGGGGGCGACGGCATCGGCAAGGTCCCCGAACCAGAGGCCGTTCGCGGTGAAGTCGTGGACCGCGAGCACCACCGGCGCGTCGGCGGGTCCCTCGAAGATCCATGCCCCCACGCCACGGTCATCCAAGGTGATGCCCCCAGGTGCCGTCACCCGGCGGTCCAGGCGCGTCGACGGAGCTCGTAGCAGGCGATCGATGTGGCGGTGGCGACGTTCAGCGAACCGATCCGTCCGAGCTGGGGAAGGTACACGACCGCGTCGCAGGCCTCCAGCACCGGCTGGGTGAGGCCGCGGTCCTCGTGGCCGATCACCAGGGCGACGTCGCCGTGGTCGTCGAGGGCGTGCAGGGGCGTGGCGTCGTCGGCGAGCTCCAGGGCGACGCACGCATAACCGTCGGAGCGGGCAGCCGCGAGCGCCGAGTCGGAACTGGGCTCTCGGGCCAATCGCACATAGCGTTCGGATCCCAGTGCGGTCTTGGCCACCTTGGCGTGTTCGGGCCCCGGAGTGTCCCCGACCAACCACACCGATTCCACCCGGAACGCCGCGGCGCTGCGCAGTATCGACCCCACGTTGTAGGGCTGTGAGAGCCCCACGAGGACCAGTCCGAGCCGCTCGGTGGTCCGCCGCCGCCAGGTGCGGTGCAGGCGCTTCAGATCGGTGGAGCCGAGCTGTTTCACGGCGCGTCCGCAACGGGGGAAGTGACCTGGAGGACGCGGTAGCCACGGCGCGAGATCAGCCGGTCGACCCCGTAGCCCAGCGCCGTAATCCATCCGGCCAACGAGTCCGAGCCGAGGTGCTTGTGGACGACGAGGTGGGCGGCTGCACCGGAGTCGAGCCGTCCCATCCAGAGCTGGAGCAGGGCGTGCAGTGCCGGTTTGCCGATACGGATCGGGGGATTCGACCAGAATCCGTCGAGTGTCACCTCGTCGGGCACCTCCTCGGGGGTGACGACCCGAACCCGGTCGGCGACGCCGGCTGACCGGGCGTTGCTCCGGCACAGCTCCAGCGCCCGGACGTTCACGTCGACGGCCCAGACCATGGCGGCGGGGGAGAGGAGCGCCAGGACGATCGCGAGCGGCCCGTAGCCGCAGCCCACATCGGCGAGTGTGACCGGGCCCTGGGGTGGCGTGGGCGCCTCGGCGAGCAACACGCGGGTACCCGGGTCGACCTGGTCGGCTGAGAACACCCCCGAATCGGTCGTCAGATCCAGGCGTCCGTCGGGCAGGGTGAGGTGCACGGCCCTCGGGTTGGAGGACGCATCGGGTTCGGTCGAGAAGTAGTGCGCCATCGCCCGCCCATTGTGCCTGACCCACGCTTTCGTCGTTCAGTGGAATGCGACGAAGACGGCGCTCTGGATCGTCGCGATGGCGACGAGCGTACCTACCAGCCAGATGATCAGGCCGGAGAACTTCTGTTCGATCTTCGCGTCGAGCTGCGCGAAGCCCGTGTGCATCTCTCCTCGCAGTTCGGCCAGTTCTGCTTTGGTGGCGAAGTTGGCGAGGTCTGCTTTGGTGGCGAAGTTGGCGAGGTCTGCTTTGGTGGCGAAGTCGGTGAGGTCTGCTTTGGTTGCCAGGCCCACCATGTCGGACTTCGTGGCCATGTCCTTCCACTGCGATGTCGGGAGAAGTTGCATCAGCGTCTCCGCTTCCTCGGCGCCGACGTGTTCGGCAACCCCATGATACAACCGGGCTCGGTCGGCTTGGCTGACTTCTGACATGGCGCGTCCTTTTGGGTGCAGTACAGGCTTGGTTTCCGAGGACGGCCGAAGAAGGCGAGCGGGCCGACGAGCGCTGCCGAGCATCATCGCGCCGGCCTGTGACATTTCGGGCCCGACACAGGTTGTCGCGCGGTCCCGTGGGAGCGCCCGGACCCCGGTCCTGACACGGGCGGGAGCGTGGCCATGAGCAATTCGCGTGCGGTCGATCGACGACGAACGGGCATCGTGTGGCGGCCCGGTAACATCGGACCCATGGCCCCCTACACGATCCGGAAGATCGGTGACCCGGTGCTGAACCGGCGTACGGAAGAGGTCGCCGACATCGACGGGAAGATCGCGCGTCTGGCCGACGCCATGCTCGCCACGATGTACGACGAGCCGGGCGTGGGCCTGGCCGCGAACCAGGTCGGCATCTCCAAACGGCTTTTCGTCTACGACGTCGGGCATGGGCCCGTTTCCGTGGTGAATCCACGCATCGTCGAAACCGACGGCGAGTTCACGTACGAGGAAGGGTGCCTGTCGATTCCCGGGCTGTCCTTCGAGTTGGTCCGGCCCGACGCGGTCCACCTGGTCGGTTGGGATCTGGACGGCAACGAGATCTCCATCGAGGCGGACGAACTGGAGGGCCGTTGCCTTCAGCACGAGATGGACCACCTCGACGGCGTGCTGTATCTGGAACGTCTCGACGACGATCAGCGGAAAGCCGCGAAGAAGGCGTTGCGCGAGATGGACCTCGTCGGTCCCAGTCCCCAGGTGGCCACCGCACCGGCCGGGGGCCTGCGACTCCCTTGAGGCCGACCGCACACCCGGCGCCGACGTGACCCTCCCCGTTCCCCGGTTTCCGGAACGGCTCGTGTATCTGGGAACTCCGGAGACCGCGGTACCCACGCTGGAGGCACTCGTCGCTGCCGGTCACGACGTCGTACTGGTGGTGACCCGCCCGGACGCCCGCCGCTCGCGTCGCGGTGACCCCGAGCCATCTCCGGTGAAACGGGCCGCACAGGCCCATGGTCTGTCGGTCGCCCACGATGTGGGCGCTGTGGCATCCGTGGACGCGGACCTGGGCGTGGTGGTGGCCTACGGGCGCATCATCCCGACCGAACTGTTGGCCCGCCTACCCATGCTGAACCTGCATTTTTCACTTCTGCCCCGCTGGCGTGGTGCAGCGCCGCTGGAGCGGGCACTGCTCGCGGGGGACGAGCGCACCGGTGTGTGCGTGATGGACGTGGCCGAAGGTCTTGACGAAGGCGACATCTACGCCCGGGAAGAACTCGTCATCGCCGAGGACGCGACGCTCGAGTCGCTGCGGAACGAACTGGTGCGCATCGGCACGGCACTGTTGGTGACCGGGCTACGTG
>CAZEAV010000407.1:0-3229 GCA_964510215.1 uncultured Iamiaceae bacterium | reverse complement strand
CCAGGGGCGAAATCCCCCAGATGTCGTTGCACACCTCGGTGAGCACGAACAGGATGCCGATGGTCACCATGAGCTGCGCGAACGGCGGTTGGCCCACCAACAGGCGCATGATCAGGCGTTCGATGATGATGCCGATCAGCGCCCCGGCGATCAGCGACAGGATCAGTGCCGGGTAGAAGGGGATGTCGAGCTGGTCGTGGATGCTGTAGGCGATCAGGGCCCCGGCGAGCATCATCGTGCCCTGCGCGAAGTTGATGACACCGGTCGCTTTGTAGATGATGACGAACGCGAGGGCGATGAGCGCGTATGCCGATCCGAGCGCGATGCCGTTCAGGGTCAGATCGAGGAAGGTGCTCATAGGTACATCTCCGAGATCAGGTCGCCGTAGGCTTCGGAAATGGCACGTCGCTTGACCTTCTGGGTCGCGGTGACCTCCCCGTCGTCCTGGTCGAGGATCTTGGGGAGCAGGCGGAAGTACTTGATGGTCTCCACCTGGGCGAGGCCCGCGTTGCACTCGTCGACCACTCCGGCGATCAGTTCGGTGACGGCTTCGTTCGACGCCAGGTCCTCATAGGTCGTGTACGCGATCTGCCGACGGGTGCACCAGTTCCCGACGGTGTCGGACTCGATGCCGATCAGCGCGGTGAGATAGGGCCGCTTGTCGCCCACCACGATCGCCTCGCGCACATACGGCGACACCTTGAGCAGGTTCTCGATCTCGGAGGGGGAGATGTTCTTGCCTCCCGCGGTGATGATCAGGTCCTTCATCCGGTCGGTGATGGTGAGGAAACCGTTCTGATCGAGCTCGCCGATGTCGCCGGTGCGGAGCCACCCGTCGTCGGTCATGGTGTCCACGGTCGCCTGTTCGTTGCGGAAGTAGCCGACGAACGTGCCCCCGCCCCGGGTCTGGATCTCGCCGCTTTCTGGGTCCACACGCACCTCCGCGAGGGGGAGTGCGGTGCCCACCGTTCCGAGCTTCAGCGTGCCCGGTCGGGTGGCGGTGGCCTGGGCGGTGTTCTCGGTCTGCCCGTAGGCCTCGTAGACGGGCACGCCGATTGACCAGAAATAGTGCATCACGGCAGGGGCGATCGGGGCGGCGCCCGAGAGCGCGATGCGCGCCCGCCGCAGGCCCAGCTTGTTGCGCAGCGGTCGGTACAGCAGCGCCCAGCACAGCACGTAGCGCAGCCGGTCGAGCGGCCCGAAGTGGCCGGCGATGCGGTGGTCGGCGATACCGGAACCCTGGGAAAGTGCGATGCGGTAGGTGAGACGCTTGAGGAAACTGGCGTCCGCCATGCGGATCTCGACGCCGGCGAGCATCTTCTCCCAGACCCGTGGGACGCCGAGGAACAGCGTCGGTTGCACCTCGGCGAGGTCACTCGCCAGGTCGTCGATGCCGCCGCCGAAGTTGGTCACGTACCCCGAAGCAACGGGGAACACGACCGACAGCAGGCGTTCGGCGATGTGGCACAGCGGCAGATACGAAAGCAGTTCGTCACGTTCGGAGGTGGTGAACACCTGGGTGCCCGAAGCCGCGGCCGTCACCAGGTTGCGGTGCGACAGCATGGCCCCTTTGGGCGGTCCGGTCGTACCCGAGGTGTACACGATGATCGCGGGTGCCTCGGGTTCCAGGTCGGCCACCGAGCGGTCGAAGTCCTCGATCTGCTGCGACTCGCCGAGTTCTTCGAGTGCGGCGAAGCTCAACAGGTCCGGCGATGCGTCGACGCCTTTCACCCCGGTGGGGTCGATCACCACGATGTGGGTCAGATCGGGACACCGGCTCCGCACCTCGAGCACCTTGTCGATCTGCTCCTCGTCCTCGCAGACCACGACCTTGGAGCCGGAGTGGGCCAGGACGTATTCGACCTCCGGAGCGGGGTTGGTGGGGTAGACCCCGACCGTGATCGCGCCGATTCCCTGGACGCCGAGATCGGTGAACAGCCACGCGGGACGGTTTCCCGAGAGCACCGACACCCGGTCGCCGGGCTCGACTCCGAGGGACTTGAGCGCGAGGCCGACCCGTGCGGTCCGCCGGTGGTAATCGGCCCAGGTGTAGGACTTCCAACGGCCCATCGCACGTTTGCGCAGTGCCACATAGGAGCCCATGGCCGCGGCCCGGTCGCCGAGCATCGCGGGGATCGACTGCGCCGGACGCCGGTTCGGGGTCGCCCCGGCGTCGAGCGGAGCGGCGGCCTCGGTGGTGGCGACGTCGGTCATGCGGACGCTCCGAGGTACGCCTCGATCACCTTGGGGTCACGTTGGACCTCGCCGGGGGAACCGGTGGCCAGGGGGACGCCGAAGTTGAGCGCCATCACCCGGTCGGCGAGATCCATGACCATCTGCATGTCGTGTTCCACGAGGATCATCGCGACATCCAGTTGCGCCTGGATCTGGAGGATGTAGCGGGCCATGTCCTCGGTTTCCTCGACGTTCATCCCCGCGACCGGTTCGTCCAGCAGTAACAGCTTGGGCTCCATGGCCAGAGCCCGGCCCAACTCGATGCGCTTCTGGATGCCATAGGGAAGCATGCCGACCGGCTGGTGCCGGTAGCCGTCCAGTTCCAGCAGATCGACGATCTGCTCCACCGCGGTGCGGTGGGCGAGCTCCTCGGGCTTGGCCTGGAACCACCAGAGGGCGCCGGCCAGGAAGCCGGACCGCATGAGGTGGTGGCGGCCCAACATCAGATTGTCGACGAGGTCGAGGTTCGCGAACAGCCCGAGGTTCTGGAACGTCCGGGCGATACCGAGCTTGGCGGTCTGCACCGGGCGTTTGCCGAGCAGGTTGACGCCGTCGAAGGTGAGCGACCCGGACTGGGGGCGGTAGACGCTGTTGAGACAGTTGAAGATCGAGGTCTTGCCCGCACCGTTCGGCCCGATCACCGCGAACAACTCGCCCGGGAACACCTGGAAGGACACGTCGTCCAGGGCGGTCACGCCGCCGAAGCGCAGCACGATGCCCGACACGTCGAGCAGCGGGTCGCGGTGCCCGGTCAACTCCGCCATGACTTCTTCCGGCGATAGGTCTTCACGTCACGGAACGAGCGTCGCCCGCTGTCGCCGACACCCAGGTAGAACTCCTGGATGTCCCGATCGGCGAGCAGATCGGCGGCGGCGCCGTCCTTGACGACGCGGCCGGTCTCCAGGACGTACCCGTGGGTGGCGATCGAAAGCGCCATCTGCGCGTTCTGCTCCACCAGGAGCACGCTCGTCCCGCGGGCATTGATGTCGGTGAT
>CAZEAV010000406.1:0-3251 GCA_964510215.1 uncultured Iamiaceae bacterium | reverse complement strand
CCGAGGTGGACACGGCGGTGATCAGGCCGACGCCGAGGAACTGGTCGCCGACCGACTCGAAGACGGTCAGATTCAGCGGGAACATCCCGCCGGAGAGCGACACCGTCGCGACCACGGTCACGGCGAACAGGCTGCTGGCCAGTGCCAGCAGCACCCGGCTGGACCGGGGGAAGCCGCGCGAGGTGCCCCGGGTCCAGCCGTTGTCGGTCAGCAGCCGCCAGATCAGTCCGACGACGAGGCTGGCGGCCACGCCGGTGAGGGCGAACAGCGCGGTCAGCGGCTCGTTGATCACGTTGCGGTAGTCGTACAGGGTGCCCAGCAGCAGCACCGCGGTCAGCGCCACCCCGGCCTCGGCCGTCATCCGCCGGGTCGTGAGCGCCCACACACCGACCGCGATCGCGACGAGGGTGGCGCCGAGCACCATGCCGCTGATGTTGACCACTGCGTTGATCATGGTGTTGAGCGTCGCGCACAAGGTGACCCCGCCGACGCACGTCATCAGCATCGGCGCCCGGCGATGACCTCGTCCGCTCCAGCGCCAGGCCAGGAAGATCATCACGATGGCGGCCAGCGCCGCGCCGACGGGCAGCTGCCATGCACCGCCGAGGGTCGTCAGTCGACCGACCAGCATGGAGGGGATGCCCAGGCCGGTCAGCACATCGCTGGCCAGGGCCGGTCCCATCATCGGGATCGCGAAGATGACCGCGATCCACAGCGAGACGCTGCTCCATCGGGTGGTGATGTCGTCCGCGTCCGGCCGCCAGGTGGTGTACGCACGCCGGACCGCCCGGCGCTGGAGGGCCCAAGCGGCCGCGGCGACGAGGCAGAACTCCAGGGCCCCCCAGGCCATCGCGGTGGGCAAGTAACCGCCGTCCTTGTTGACCACGACGCGGTGGGCGAGCTGCACCGCACGGCCGAGGAGCAGCGCACCGACGCCGATCATCGCCAGCAGACGTGGCCGCCTGGTGGAGCCGATGGCCCGCCACGCCCCGGTCACCACCCAGACCGACGTGGAGCTGGTCAGCTCGACCATCGCGGCGCCGCCGAGCAGGGCGATCGGGGTGGCGAGGCACCACAACGGCAACAGCATCAGCTGGAGCCCGTTGATCGCCGGGCTGAACCCGGCGCCCCCGGCCGTGTCGTTGAGCAAGGAGGTGTTCACGGCGGTCGCCGTCCCCATCAGCACCAGCGCCGTCGCGAACTCGGCCCAGTGGAACCGCCCGCGCCAGCGCACGGCCACCAGGACCAGCACCAGCGCTGCAACGACCCAGGAGATCCAGGTCCGCCAGTCCGGATCGCTCCACGAGGCCTGGCGCAGCACCACCGACTCCACGACCACCACCGCGCCCACGCGGGCCCACACCCGCGCGTGCAGCACGGCCGTCACCAGGCAGGCCAAAGATGCGGCCACGCCGGCCAGGACGACCGAGACCGCGGTGCGCGGCAGCGTCAGGTCCGGAGGGGTGAACAGCAGCTCGTCGTGGCGGCGCAACCATGAGGTGGCGCCGATCGTGACGGTCAGGGCCGCATAGCAGCACACCGCGGCCACCACGATGCCGCGCAGCCCGGCCGGCCAGCCGTTGTCGGCGAGTCGGCCCTCGGCGATCGGCGCGCCCACGACGCGGCCGAGCACGAAGGCGGCGAAGCGGACGAGCCGGGTGGAGCGCAACCGGCGCCACCGGGACCCGACGGCACTGCTCGGTGGGGGCGCGGCCGGCTCGGCGTGCGCCCGGAGCGGTGTGACGGCGGAGGTCGCGGTCGGGTCGGTCACGGCAGGCCCACCCACTCGATGTCGAGGTTGTAGTCCTCGTCGCCGAAGACCCAGACGCGGTTGCCGCCCAGGGCGAGATCGCGCCGCGCGACGCCGGCGTGCAGGGGCCATTGCCGCACCCGACTGCCGTCGGCCCGGATCAGCACCAGGCGATCCCCCACCACCATCAGCCAGTGGTCGGCGAGCGCAAGCGGGCTGGAGGCGCCGGGCACCCGCCAGGCGACGGCGCCGGTCGTGGCGTCGAGACCGATCACGCCGTCGTCGGCGGCGACGGCCACCTGGCCGGTGCCGGCCACGACACCGTCGGCGCCGGCGATGCGGTCGCTGCTCCACAGCAGCTCACCGGTCGAGGCCGCGCGTCCCTCGGCGTCGCCGGACGATCCGATCACCACCACACCGTCCACCACGGCGAGGCCGGAGGACGTGGCGCTGTCCTCGTACGACCACAGCCGGGCGCCGGAGTCGGCATCGAGCGCGACGATCTCGCCGTCGTCGGCCTTGCCCACCACGACCGTGCCGTCGCTCGCCAGCGGGGCGGAGAACCCGCGCTGAGAGCGATGACGCCACACCACCGCGCCGTTCGTGGCGTCGAGCAGATAGATCGAGCCGGCCAGCGTCGCGACCGCGATCCGCCCCGGGCCCACTCGCACCGGGGCCGCGACCGCGACCTCGTCCAGCCGGGTCGACCAGGCGCGTCGTCCGCTCTGCAGGTAGCACAGGAGGTCTCCTCCGGTGGTGCCGGCCACAACCGCGTTGCCGAGGGCCAGCAACGACACGATCCGGCTCCTGCCGCCGCGGTCGGCCGGATGGCCGGGGGTGGCGCGGGCCCAGTAGTACAGCCACCAGCGCCGTGCATCGTTCAGCTCGGCCAGCTGGGACAGATCGCCCGAGCCGGTGTTCACCACCGCGATGTTGCGGCCCGTCGTGGGGGCCGGGACCAGCGGGCTGTCGGTCAGCGACAGCTGCTTGGGGCCGAAGGTGTCGTCGCCGCCCACGATGGTCACCCGGCCCTGACGCCACGAGGCCGCGCCGTCCGGCCGAGGCTCCTGGGTCTCGAGGGCGCTGACGTTGAGCCGGCCCACCGCGACGCCGTCGGCCTCCGACAGCGCCCAGGTGGTGTCGCGCCACGACCCGGTGCTGGCGACGATCCCGCGGCCCGGGCACCAGGTGTTGCGCTCCTGCCAGGTCTGGTCGGGCTTGCCGTCGGCGCGGAGTCGGGTGGTCGAGTCCACGTCCAGGCAGCCGTGCTGCCCGTACGTCCCTGCGGCGGGTGAGGCGCTGGAGGTGTTGTCGTAGTACAGCTGCACGGTCGTGGGCGCCGCCAGCGCCCGCCCGGAACTGTGCCAGGTGCTGCCTGCGTGGACGTCGGCCGGCAGCTCCAGCAGGGCGGGACCGAAGGTGAGGCCCAGCGTGCCCCAGGACTGACCCCACAGCGCCACGCCCCGGTCGGTGAGGGAGCGGTAGCGGTAGCGGATCGGCA
>CAZEAV010000405.1:0-3291 GCA_964510215.1 uncultured Iamiaceae bacterium | reverse complement strand
GCGGCGGCGATCACCAGTTCGCCCTTGTCGACCGTGAGCTCGCGCCCGTCCACGGTGATGGTCACCTGTTCGGTCACGACGCGGCACCTCCGGCCTCCGAGACGGCGCCGGGTGCGGCGACGTACGCGGCACCCGTCATCGGCACGGTCACCGGGAACGATGTCCCGAGATACCGCTCGAACTCTTCGGGGAAACGGCGCACGATGCTGGCCACCGAGGGCGGCGCCGATGGTCCCAGGGGACAGATCGTGGTCTGTTTGGGCGGCCAGTTCAGACCGGGCGAGATGTTGTCGCAGACGTCCAGCAGCATGTCCACGTCCTCGGGGCGACCCTGGCCGTCGATGATCCGGTCGAGGATCCGCTCCATCCAGGTGGTTCCTTCCCGGCACGGCGTGCACTTGCCGCAGGATTCCACGGCGAAGAAGCGCACCAGGCTCCGGGATGCCTCGACCACGTCACAGGTCTCGTCCATGACCACGATCGCGCCCGACCCGAGCATCGACCCGGCATCGCCGACGGCCTTGGTCTCCAGCGGGAGATCCAGGTGTTCTTCGAAGAACCAGGGCGAGGACGCCCCACCGGGAATGAACGCTTTCAACTTCCGGTCTTCACGGATCCCGCCGCAGTGACCGTAGATCAGGTCGCGGAACGTGGTCACCCCGAACTCGACCTCGTGCACCCCCGGATGCTTCACGTGGCCCGACACCGCGAAGAGGCGGGTGCCCCGGCTGGTCTCGGCTCCCAGCGCGTGGAACGCCTCGGCGCCGTTCGTCATGATCCAGGGCAGGTTCGACAACGTCTCGACGTTGTTCACCACGGTGGGCTGCAGGTACAGGCCCTTGGCCGCAGGAAAGAACGGCGGCTTGAGTCGGGGCATCCCCCGGTTGCCCTCCAGGCTCTCGATCAGGGCGGTCTCCTCGCCCACGATGTACGCACCGGCGCCCCAGTGCAACACGACGTCGATACTGAAGTCGGTGCCCAGGATGTTCTTCCCGATGTACCCGGCCGCGTAGGCCTCGTTCAGCGCGGTGCCGAGTCGCTCGTGCGCCAGCGCCATCTCGCCGCGGCAGTACAGGAACGCCTGCGCACAGCCGATCGCGTAACTCGCGATCAGGATGCCTTCGATCAACTGGTGGGGATCGCACTCCATGAGCGTGCGGTCCTTGAAGGTTCCCGGCTCGGATTCGTCACCATTGACCACCAGATAGCGGGGCCACACGTCAGGCGGACAGAACCCCCACTTGACGCCCGCGGGGAATCCGGCGCCGCCGCGACCCAGCAGGGACGCGTCCTTGACCTCGGCGACCACGTCGGCCGGGGGTCGGGCCAGTGCGGCCCGCAGGCCAACATACCCGCCGGTCGCTTCGTACCGTTCGATCGTGTGGGCGTCGTCGTAGGCAGACAGCCTTCCGGTCACGATCCTGGGGATGTCGGTGCCGGTCGCGGTATCGGTCATGATGCGGACTCCCCTGCCTCGGCCCGTTCCGCGGCTTCACGGTGTGATCTGATCCAGACCGGCTCGCCGGACCCTTCGACCGGCGCCGGTCCGTTCGCGCGCTCGGCGGGAATGTGCTGGCGGTAGCGGTCGCGGGCGAGCGTTCCGTGCGGCGGGATCTCGTCGTCCAGGGACCCGGAGCGGAGCTCGTCGACGAGTGCGTCGAAGTCGGCATCGGTGACGCGGTAGCGGTAGCGGTAGTTCACCTGCAGGCACGGCGCCTCGGTGCAGGCGGCCTGGCACTCGGCCCGTTCCAGGGTGATGGCGCCATCCGCGGTGGTGCTTCCCGCCTTCAGCCCCAGGGCGTCTTCCGCGTGGCTGATCAGGTCCTCGGCGCCCATGATCGTGCAGGCGACTCCCTGGCAGATGTTGACCAGGTACTTTCCCACGGGCTCGCGCTTGAACATCTCATAGAAGCTGGCGGTGCCCAGCACTTCGGCGGGCGTCACGCCGACCAGCTCGCCGATGTGCACCATCGCGTCGTCGGTCAGCCAGCCGTCCTGCTCCTGGGCGAGGTGCAGCAGGGGGATGAGCGCCGACTTCGGGCGCGGGTAGCGGCCGATGATCTCGACGGCCAGTTCGGTGTTCTCGGCATTCAGGCGGGGCACGGGACTCCCACGGAATCGCAAACGAGCGTCGTCGACCAAAACGGGCGGGCGCGCACGGCAGCGGACCTCGTCGTCACCGGTCCACCTCCCCCAGGATCGGGTCGACCGACGAGATGACAGCGACGGCGTCGGCGATCGTGCCCTGGTGCATCATGTGGGCCAACGTCTGAAGATGAATGAAGCTGGGGGGGCGCCACCGCATCCGCCACGGCTTCCCTCCTCCGTCGGAGACCATGTAACAACCCAGTTCTCCACGGGGCGACTCGATTGCGGCGTATGCTTCCCCGGCCGGCACCTTGATGCCTTCGGTGAACAACTTGAAGTGGTGGATGAGCGCTTCCATCGACTCGTCGATCCGGGCCCGCGGCGGCGGGGTGACCTTCTTGTCCTGGACGCGGTAGTCGCCCTTGGGCATCCGGTCCACGATCTGGCGCAGGATGCGCACCGACTCGCGCATCTCGTTCAGGCGCACCGCGTAGCGGTCGAAGCAGTCGCCGTACTGACCGACCACCACGTCGAAGTCGACCTGGTCATAGGCCAGGTACGGCATGTGCTTGCGCAGGTCCCCGGCGTAACCCGTGGCGCGCAGGATCGGGCCCGTGGCGCCGAGCGCCAGCGCCTCTTCGGTCGTGATCACGCCCACGCCCTGGAGCCGTTCCTGCCAGATCGGCTGGTTCGTCAACAGGGTGTCGTACTCGTCCAGTCGCCGGTCGAACTCGTCGCAGATGCCGATGACCTGGGACTTCCATCCGTCGGGCAGATCCGCCGCGGTGCCCCCGACCCGGACGAAGTTGTGATTCATCCGCAGACCGGTGACCGCTTCCAGGAAGCGGAGGCACAACTCGCGGTCCCGGAACCCGTACAGCATCATCGACACCGCGGCCATGTCCATGCCGTTGGTGCCGTTGAACGTCGCGTGGCTCGCCAGGCGGTTGATCTCGCACAGCAGCATGCGGATCCAGACGGCGCGTTCGGGAAGTTCGATGTCCAGCAGGCGTTCGGCCGCCATCGAGTAGACCATCTCATTGAACAGGGGCGAGAGGTAGTCCATGCGGGTCACGTTCGTGGCCCCCTGGACGTAGGTGAGTTCCTCGCCGGTCTTCTCCATGCCGGTGTGCAGATAGCCCATCACGGGCTTCACCCGCAGGACCCGTTCACCCTGGAGCTCGACCATCACCCGGAGCACCC
>CAZEAV010000404.1:0-3304 GCA_964510215.1 uncultured Iamiaceae bacterium | reverse complement strand
TCGGTTCGAAACTCGCCGGCGTGGCTTTGGTGATGTCGTTGGGGATCTCGTCCAGGGTGTAGCCCACGGCCAGCAGTGCTGCGATCTTGGCGATCGGGAATCCGGTGGCCTTGGAGGCCAGCGCACTCGACCGGCTCACCCGGGGATTCATCTCGATGATCACCATGTCGCCGTTGGCCGGGTCTATGGCGAACTGCACGTTCGACCCTCCGGTCTCCACCCCGACCCGCCGCATGCAGGCGAATGCGGCGTCGCGCATTTTCTGGTACTCGACATCGGACAGGGTCTGGATAGGGGCCACGGTGATGGAGTCGCCCGTGTGCACGCCCATCGGGTCGAGGTTCTCGATCGAGCACACGATGATGCAGTTGTCCGCGCGGTCACGCATGACCTCGACTTCGAACTCCTTCCATCCGGCGATCGACGCTTCGATGAGAATCTCGGTGATGGGGCTGGCATCCAGACCGGCCGCGGCGATCGTGGAGAACTCCTCGGGCGTCGAGGCGATACCGGTGCCCTTGCCGCCCAGGATGTAGGCCGGCCGGATGATGACCGGCAGCCCGACGTCCGCGACCACCCGGTCGGCCTCGTCCATCGAATGCGCGGTCCCCGAC
Source organism: uncultured Iamiaceae bacterium (assembly GCA_964510215.1). Classification (GTDB taxonomy): domain Bacteria; phylum Actinomycetota; class Acidimicrobiia; order Acidimicrobiales; family Iamiaceae; genus JAFDWI01. The sequence goes on along the minus strand of CAZEAV010000404.1, from coordinate 2,690 downwards.
GCGGGGACGTCGAGCCCGATCTGGACCATCGCGTCCTTGAAGCGGGCCCGATCCTCGGCGGTGGCGATCGCCTCGGCGTTCGCCCCGATCAACTCGACGTCGTATCGTTCGAGCACCCCGAGCTCGTTCAGTTCCATGGCCAGGTTCAACGCGGTCTGCCCGCCCAGGGTTGCCAGGAGTGCATCGGGCCGCTCACGTTCGATGATCCTGGTGAGCGTGGCGGCGTCCAGGGGCTCGACGTAGGTGGCGTCCGCGAAGTCCGGGTCGGTCATGATCGTCGCCGGGTTGGAGTTCGCCAGGATCAACCGGTAGCCCTCGTCCCGCAGCGCCCGACAGGCCTGGGTCCCCGAATAGTCGAACTCGCAGGCCTGACCGATGACGATCGGTCCCGATCCGATGAGCAGGATGGATTCGATGTCGTCTCGACGTGGCATCGCTCAGTGGCCGCCCTTCATCATCGTGGAGAAATCGTCGAACAGATACGCGCTGTCCCTGGGCCCGGGGCCGGCCTCGGGATGATGCTGCACGCTGAATGCCTGCACCTCGGTGCTGCGTATTCCCTCGATGACACCGTCGTTCAGGTTCACGTGCGTGACCTCCGTACCGGGAAGTGACGCGGGAGCGACGGCGAAGTTGTGGTTCTGGCTGGTGATCTCGATCTCCCCGGTGGCGAGGTTGCGCACCGGGTGGTTGCCCCCGTGATGGCCGAAGGAGAGTTTGGTGATCTCACCGCCCATCGCCAGGCCCATGAGCTGGTGCCCCAGACAGATTCCGAACACGGGAAGTGCCCCCAGCAACTCGGACACCGTGGCGACCAGCTCCCCCCGACCCGCGGGGTCTCCGGGTCCGTTGGAGAGGAACACGCCGTCGGGTGCACGGGCGATGACCTCGGCGGCAGGCGTCGACGCCGGAACCACCTCGATGGTCCCCAGGCGCGACAAGTTCGTCAGGATCGTGGTCTTGATGCCGAAGTCGTACGCGACGATCCGGCACGTCCCCCGATCAGTCGCGGGATGCGTGTACGGCTCCGGCGTCGTCACCTCGGACACGAGATCCACCCCGTCGGTGCCGGGCTCGGAAGCGGCGGCCGCGCGGAGGGCCGATTCGCTGACCGGAGCCGCGGCACGATCATCGACGATGCCGAAGACTCCGGGCATGGCGCCGGCGTCGCGGAGGTGGCGGGTGAGTCGGCGCGTGTCGACGCCGGAGATACCGGGCACGCCGTGGCGACGCATGAACGCATCGAGGTCCTCGGTGGCACGCCAGTTGCTGTGGCGTCGCGCCAGATCCCGGACGATCACCCCTCTGGCGAACGGTCGACGCGACTCGTTGTCGGCGTCGTTCGTTCCGTAGTTCCCGATGTGGGGATACGTGAACGTGACGATCTGGCCGGCGTAGGAAGGATCGGTCAGCACCTCCTGGTAGCCGGACAACACGGTGTTGAAGACCACCTCGCCACCGGCGATGCCACCCGGGGGAACGGCGCCGACCGCCTCGCCTTCGAAACTGGTCCCGTCCGCCAGCACCAACAGGGCCTCGCGCCCTCGGCTCGACATCGGATCACTCAACAGATACTCCCATCTACCACCACCGGTCTGCCGGCCAGGATCGTGTGACGCACCCGACCGGTGAGCGTGCGCCCGGCCCAGGGGTTGTTCCGCGAGCGGCTCGCGGAGTCTCCGGGGTCGACCTCCCAGACCACCTCGGGGTCGAACACACACAAATTCGCCACCCGGCCCACCTCGATCGGACCACCCTGATCGGTCATCCCGGCGATCCGCGCCGGGTTCTCACTCATGATCCGCGCGATGTCGACGAAATCGAGCTCGGCGCCCAGCTCGGTGTGCACCACGGCCAGCGCGACCTCCAGGCCGAGCATCCCCGGGGGGGCGACGTCGAACGGCTGCTCTTTGGCCCACCGGGGATGGGGCGCGTGGTCCGTCGCCACCGCGTCGATGGTGCCGTCCAGGACACCGGCGCGGACCGCTGCGACATCCTCTTCGGTGCGCAGCGGCGGGTTCACCTTGAACGTCGGGTCAAAATCCGAGCAACACTCCTCGGTGAGTACGAGATGATGCGGTGTGGCCTCGGCGGTCACGGCAATGCCCCCGGCCTTGGCGGCGCGGACCATCGCCACCGCACGGGCGGTCGACAGGTGCTGCAGATGCAACCTGGCGCCGGTGAGTCGGGCAAGGGAGAGGTCGCGCTGAACCATCAGCTCCTCGGCTTCACCGGGTTGACCGGCGATCCCGAGTCGGGACGCGACCACCCCTTCGTGCAGGTGCCCGCCGGCGGCCAGGGCGGCGTCCTCGCAGTGCTGGGCCACGGTCACCCCCAGGCCGGTCGCGTACTCCATCGCCCGCCGCATCAGCTTGGCGTCCTGCACCCCCGACCCGTCGTCGGTGAACAATGCCACGCCCAGGTCGGCCAGCTCCCCCATCTCGGTGAGCGACTCGCCGACCCGGCCCACGGTGATCGCGGCCGACGTGGTCACCTCACACGGCGCGCCCTCCCCGGCTTCGAGCACCTGACGGACCACCGCGGCACAGTCGACGGTCGGGGTCGTGTTGGGCATGGCCACGATGCCCGTGAACCCGCCCCGCGCCGCGCAGCGGGCGCCGCTCAGGATGGTCTCCGCCTCTTCGCCCCCGGGCTCGCGCAGGTGCACGTGGGGGTCGACCAGACCGGGG
>CAZEAV010000403.1:0-3308 GCA_964510215.1 uncultured Iamiaceae bacterium | reverse complement strand
GCACCTGGTCGATCAGATGATCCAGGCAGGCCCCGGCGGTCTCGTGTTCGTTCACGATGAAATACCGGCCGGGGAGCGCCGAAGGCAGGGCGGCCTGGTTGTTCATCAGGTCGGTCTTCTTCCACGGCACGTGGCAACTCAGCCACGACGACGTCCCGATGTAGAGGTGGCCCTGGAAGTCCGCGACCGCACCGGAACCCACCGCCGCGGAGTGCACGTCGCCGGTGGCGGTCACCACCTTGGTGGACGCGCCCAGCCCCCAACGGCGGGCGATTTCGGTGGTGACGGTACCGATGACCGACGCGGACGGAACGAGCTCGGGCAGCGTGGAGCGTTCCAGACCGTAGGTGCGGATGAGCTCGTCGTCGTAGGCGATGTGCTCGCGGTCGCGGTTGTCGGTGACCCAGTGCAGGGTGATGCCGTCGTGGCTGGACGCGGTGCGGCCCGACAACACCAGGTTCAGATAGTCACATGGTTCCAGAAAGGTGCGGGTGGCACGGTACACCTCAGGGGCGTTCGCCTTGATCCAGAGGATGTGCGCGGCCGGATCCTTGCCCGAATGGCTCGGGATCCCGCCGGTCCGCTGGATCCAGGTGCGGAGCCGCCGCACGTCGTATCCCTGGACCTTCAGCGCACCGCTGGTCACCTTGCGGATCTCCTCGGATCCCCGTGAGTCCATCCAGATGATGGCGTTCATCAGCGGTTTGCCCTGCGCGTCGACCGGGACGGTGCCCGACCACTGGGCGGTCACCGCGACCGCGTCGATGTCCGCGCGGGGGATCAGCTCACGGTCCAGGAGCCGCTTGGTGGCGGTGTCGATGGCCTGCCACCAGTCCGCCGGGTCCTGTTCGGCTTTGCCGCCGTCTCCCAGGATCAGGGTGGTGGGTTCGAATTCGTGGCCGGCGATCTCTCCGTCGAGGCTGACCAGCGCGACTTTCGGTCCGCCGGTTCCCAGGTCGATGGCGAGTATGTGGGACATGGGCCTCCTCGTGCGTCGGTCACCGGCATGCGCAACTGGCGCCCACGACACTAGGGCCGGCAACGAAATTCCACCGTGTTCGTCGGACGCCGTTCGCCGTCGTCGCGGCGTCCGCTTCGGTCCGGACTTCGTGTACGGTCGCCGACCATGCCGGTGACCTCGGAGGAACTCGTCGATCCGACGCACGTGACCGTGGTGACCCTGGACCGCCCCGAGCGGCGCAACGCGCTCGACATCACGACATTGCGTGCGCTGCGGGCGGCCGTGGTCGCGGCCGCGGACGCCGGGGCCAGGGTGATCCTCGTGACCGGCGCAGGAACCAACTTCTGTGCCGGGGCGGACCTCTCCACGGTGGAGGACGGCGAGTTCGTCGGCGAGCTGCGCGGCACCTTGGAGGATCTTCGCACGGTCCCGGTGCCGGTGATCGCGGCGATACACGGGCCGGCGCTGGGTGCGGGGACGCAACTGGCGATGGCGTGTGACCTGCGGGTTGCGACCCCGGATGCCACGTTCGGTATTCCCGCGGCGAAGCTCGGCCTCACCGTCGACTTCTACACGGTGCACCAACTCGGCCTGGCCGCGGGGCACTCGGTCGCCCGGGCGATGCTCACCGGCGCCGAGGTCTTCGACGCGCGGCGCCTCGTCGAGGTGGGCTTCGTGCACCGACTCGCACCCGAGGGCGCCGACATACGCGCCGCGGGCATCGAGTGGGCCGCGGACCTGGCCCGGTTGGCACCGTTGACGATCGCCGCCCACAAGGCGATGCTCGCCGACGCCGAGACGACCGCGGAGGCTTCGCCGCGGGCCGTGGCGGTCCGGGAGGCGGCGTGGACGAGTGACGATCTGGCCGAAGGACTCGCCGCATTCCGCGACCACCGCAGTCCGGAATTCCGCGGGAACTGAACCGCCCGAATCGCCCGCGCCGTCACCCGGACGCGCCCGCGGGCGCGTGGCGCTCCCGGTGGGAGCGGCACCGTCGACGCTCCCGTCGCGCGCTCCCCCCGGCGCGCGGGGGTTGCCGGCTCCCGCGGAAGTCACCCGCGGGCGCCGGCCGAGTGCGCGGGCCGAGGCCGGGGGGCCGGACCGGTCGTCGCCCGCGCTCGTGGTGCCCACCCACAAGCTGCACGTCGAAGTGGTGCCCGTTCTGGCTTGCCTTCACCGTTCGCCATTCACCGTTCGCCATTCACCGTTCGCCATCCACCGTTCGTTGGTCACAGTTTCCACTAACCGCGTCGCGGTGAACCCTGGCTCCCTGGGAGCCAGGGTACTCCCGAGGGGTGACAATTTTCTGTCGAGACAACCCGTCGACGCGCCCATTTCCGGGACGATCCTTCTACCGGACGCGCCCGCGGGCGCGTGGGCGCGTCGGGTGGGACCGGCGCCGCCGACACTCCCGTCGCGCGCTCCCGTGGGACCGTGGGCCACACCCGACCCCGGACGGAACCTCACCAACCAATCATCTCTGTGGGCGCGCGGTCAGACCCCTGCCGGCAGGATCTTCGCCAGGTTCTGGAACGCGAGGAACAACGAGCCGCAGAACAACGGCACCCCGACGACATAGGGCAGCACCGTGCGGACCCATCGGGCGGGCACGCGTCGACCCGACCGCCGCCACCGGCGCGAGCACCACCATGCGGTGAGCCAGATCGCGGCGCACAGGGCCGCCCAGCCGATCAACGGTGGCCATGCTCCGGGATGGGACGCCGCGGTGACCCCGTCGGCGAGCGCGTCGGAACTCTTCGCGAACTTGCGCATGGCTGCGTCCTGCCCCGGGAGTCGGGGCGCCGGGTTGCCCTCGAGCACGGCCCGGACGATGTAGCGCCGGGTGAGATCGTAGCGTGGATGGCACGCGGTGAGGGTGAGGGTGTTGGGATGGTCCTTTGCGGTGTCGAGCACCCACATCGCGTCGGGCATGACGATCTTGGTCCACTGCACCGCGTAGGTGAACTTGCCCTGAAGGGTCTGGATGTGGATCTTGTCGCCGGGCTTCAGCTTGTCGATGTTGTAGAACGGCGCGCCGTAGGTGGTGCGGTGTCCGGCGATCGACGCGTTGCCGGCCTGGCCGGGGAACGGCGTCTGGGGATAGTGCCCGGGCGCACGGTCCAGCTGGGTGAGGCTCACGCCTTGGACCACGATCTTCTCGATGTGCAGCTTGGGGATCTTCAGTTCCCCGATCGGCTCGCCGATCTTCGGGGCGAGATCGAGCGACGCCGCGACCTTGGGCGGCAGTGTGGTCTGCGACCCAGTGTGAGCACCCTCGGACCGGCGGAGTTCCCGCTGGAACTGGCTGGTGAGATTGTTCTGCGCCTGCGCCTCGTGCAGGCCCGTT
>CAZEAV010000402.1:0-3311 GCA_964510215.1 uncultured Iamiaceae bacterium | reverse complement strand
TCAGCTACGCGATCGCGTCGCTGGGGTGCACCCTGCCGGTGTTCGTGGCAACGGTCTCGGGCACGGTGCGTCGCCACAACCTGCTCTCGGGGGTGGCGGTCTATGTCGCCTACGGGCTCGGCATGGCGCTGGTGCTGATGACGCTGACCGTCGCCATCGCCGGAGCCCGGCACTCCCTGGTGCGGATCCTGCGCGGTGTGTTGCCCTACGTCTCACGCGTCGCGGGTGCGCTGGTCCTGGCCGCCGGGCTGTACGTCGGTTGGTACGGGCTGGTCGAGTTGCGGAATCTGCACGGCACCGGGACGGTGACCGGCGGTCGACCGGTCGACACGGTCACCGACTGGTCGGGGTCGATCGCCAACTGGGTCGACCGGGTGGGCGCGGTCCGTATCGGGCTCGTGCTGGGGCTGGTCATCGCGGTCGCGTTGTTCGTCTCGCTGCTCCGCGCGCCGCGCGAAGCCCAGGACTGAACCACGGGTCGCGGGCTGACCAGCCCCGACGAGCGCGTCCCGATCCGATGGCGTCTATTTGATGTTGAACCGCAGTCCGTAGACCTTCTCCAGACCCGGGATGCACGCCGCGTTCTTGGGGCATTCGGGCGGGCCACCGAGGGTGAGGGTGTCCGGTACCTGGGCCAGATCCGAGATCGTGGACAGGTGGTACTTCTGCGCGGTCGCCTTGGTGACCACGAACGCGTTCACATCGGATACGTCGGTCGGCTTGCGGATGCTCAGGCCTTTGGGCAGTGCCTTGGTCAACTCGCTGGTGACCTGGTCCAGATCGTTGGACGGTTTCGCCTTGGAGTCCAGATACGCGAGCAGGCTGTAGGTGAACTCCGGCATCAGATCGATGTCCCCTTTCTCCATCATCGGCATCGTCACCTGCCGGGCGCCCACGGCGTCCTTGAAGTCGACGTCGACTCCGGCTCTGGTCAGTGCTTCGGCATAGACGCGACCCACGACCTCGGACTCGGTGAAGTTGGCGGACCCCACCGTGAGCGAGCCGGTCGCCTTCAACGAACCGGGAAGATCGTTCTCGGCCAGAAAGCCGTCCGCGACATCTTTGGGGTTCTTGCCGTTGACGGAGACCTGTTTGACCATGTCCATGATGTTGTCGTGGGTCAGCTTCGCATCGACCGCGTCGATGACCTTCCCTACCGCATCGGTGTTCTTGTCGGTGCGGATGAGTGCGACGAAGTTGTCGGCCGCCTGCAGATGCTTGTCATCGGTGAGGGTGACCCAACCGTTCTGGGCGATCTGCGGCGTGAACGTGAACAGCTCGGCGATGTCGATCGTGCCGGACTTCAGCGCCCCGATCGTCAGGGGCCCACCCGCGTCCAGCGAGCGGAAGTCGATGGTGGACTTGGCTTTCGCGACCGTCGTCTGGCCGGGCGCGACGTTGGTGTTCGCGCTCTTCGCGCCCTTCGTCGAGGCGGTGCTGGTGCATGCCAGGCCGGCGAGGCTCAATGCGCCGGCGAGGCCGGCCGCGCCGAGTGCTCTGGCGGGCCGGGTGAATCGTTGGTGACGGTCGGGTGCGGGGCTCATGAGGGCCCTCCTTGTGTGTGGGTGGATCGGTCGAGTGACAATCGGACGGGTGCATCCGGGTGAAGGGGCGGGGAGACATCAGGCTGGCTGCAGGGAAAGCTCCTCTCCTTGGACCGTTGCGGACGAGCCACGACGGATCGCGACCGGCGTGACCAGACGTTGGATCAGCGCGAAGGCTCCTTCGGTGACGAGCGCGAACACGGCCACCAGCACGGCTCCGGCGAACACCTCGTCGTACGCGTCCGGGCCCAGGGCGAACCCCTCGACGATGAAGCGCCCCAGGCCCCCGGATCCGACCTGCGCGGCAACTGTCGCCGTGGCGACCACCAACACCGCCGCGGTGCGGATACCGCCCATGATCAGCGGGAGCGCGAGCGGCAGCTCCACCCGCCAGATCGCCTGGGCATCGGTCAGGCCCATACCCCGTGCGGCATCGCGCACGTCGTCGGAGACTTCGGCCATCGCCACCCAGGTGTTCGTGACGATCGACGGCGCGGCCAGGACGATGAGCGCGGCGAAGACGAACCAGGAGCCGATCACCGGCACGTCCCGCAGCCCGAACAACTGCGTCCCGACCACCAGGATCGCGAACGACGGCACGGCGCGCCCGGCGTTGGACACGTTGATCGCCAACACCCCCCACCGGCGGCGGTGACCCAGCCAGACCGAAATCGGCACCGCGAGCAGCACCGCCGCGCCGAGAGCCGAAAAACTCATCTCGGCGTGCTCGGCGAGCCGCGCCAGGATGCCGCCGGCGCCCCACCAGTGCTCTTCGAGTCGGAACCAGTCGATGACCTGGACGAAGACACTCGCGCAGATCATGCGACCACCGCCGGACCTCGTTGCACCCACGGGGAGAGCAGCCGCTGCAGGCCCGAAAGGCACAGATCCGCGGCCACTGCGAGGACCACGGAGAGCACCGCACCGACGGTCACCGCGGTGCGGATCGGCCGGTTCAGGCCGATCATGATGAGATGGCCCAACCCGCCCAACCCCACCAACGCGGCGATCGTGTTCAAGCCGGTCGGCGAGACGGTGGCGACCCGCACCCCCGCCCTTATCGCCGGCATGGCGTGCGGCAGCTCCAGTTTCCGGAGTCGCTGCGAGCGGGTCAGGCCCATGGCGTCGGCTGCCTCCCGGGCCTCGGTGGGCACGCCGTCCAGCCCGGTCACGATGTTCCGGACCAGAATCAACAGGGTGTACGCGGTCAGCGGGATGATCGCGGTGAGGTTGCCGTCGCCGGTGTAGGGGATCAGCAGCGCGAACGCGGCCAGCGCCGGAACCGTGTACAGCACCCCCGTGCCGCCCAACACCACTCCCAGCGCACGACTGTGGCGTTGCGCCCACACGGCCACGGGCAGCGAGATCACCAGGCCGGCGACGACCGAGATGACGGTCAGCTCCACGTGGATCCACAGATCGTGGCGGATCAACGAGGCATTGTCGTCGATCCACGTCCACCACAACCAGCGCTGGGTGTTGGCGGCGATGATGAGTTGGGTGGACATGATTGAGCTCCTCCCGCAGGTGCGCCCCGAAGCTCTCGGTCCGGACGGTCATCGGTGGCATCGGGAAGTCCCCGAGACCGACATGTCCGGTGGGTCGAATACCTGAACGCTAGCGTGGATGCGTGCCCCCGTCCGGGACCGCCCGAGAAATGATCCGCCTCGACGCGGTCACCAAGCGTTTTGCTCCCGGTGCCCTCCCGGCGGTCGACCGCGTCGATCTCTCGGTCGCCGAAGGCGAGATCATGATGCTGATCGGGCC
>CAZEAV010000401.1:0-3312 GCA_964510215.1 uncultured Iamiaceae bacterium | reverse complement strand
GCATCGCCGACGGTATCCCAATCTCGGGCATCGCCGGTGACCAGCAGTCCTCGCTCTTCGGCCAACGGTGCTTCACCCCGGGCATGGCCAAGAACACCTACGGGACCGGGTCGTTCGTGCTGATGAACGTCGGGACGAAGCCGCCGGCGCCGACCGACGGGCTCCTGGGCACGGTCGCCTGGAAACTCGGCGACGAGCCCACGGTGTACGCCGCGGAAGGTTCGATCTTCTCCACGGGTTCGGCCGTGCAGTGGCTCCGCGACGGCCTCGGCATCATCTCCGAAGCAGCCGAGCTCGAGCCACTGGCTGCGTCGTGTGCGGATGCTCAGGGGGCGATGTTCGTCCCCGCGTTCACGGGTCTGGGGTCGCCGTGGTGGGATCCCGACGCGCGGGGGACGATGGTCGGCATCACCCGCGGCACCGGACGCGCCCAGCTCGCCCGGGCGATCATCGACGCGATGGTGTTCCAGACCCGGGATGTGACCGACACCATGGTCTCGGCGACGGGTCGTGACCTGGAGGAGTTCCGCGTGGACGGAGGCGCGGCGGCCATGAACCTGCTCTGCCGGCTCCAGGCCGACCAGCTCGCCACCCCCGTGGTGCGGGCCGCGTCGCTGGAGACCACCGCGCTGGGCGCGGCCTTTCTGGCGGGCTTGGCCGAAGGGGTCTGGGCCGACACCCAGGAACTGACGCGCGTCGTCGAACCGGGCGAACGCTTTCTGCCCGTAGCCGAGCCCGACGACGCGGCATTCGCGCGCTGGCACCGGGCGGTGGATCGAGCGCGGTCCGAACCGCTCGCCTGACCTCGCCGGTCACCGCGCCCCGCGCCGGTTTTCTAGTCTGGTCGGCTCATGACCGGTGCCGACGCCGAACCAGCCCGGACGTTCCGGGGCTTCAAAGGTGCGCTGTTCGTCCTGATCATCGTCGTCGCGCTCGTGACCCGGCTCTGGGCGCCGGGGCCGACCACCGAGTCCTACGACGAGAACCTGTGGCTGCACCGGTCCGAATCGTTCAGCACCGCGCTCGCGCACGGACACCTGGCCCGGGCCACCGCCGAAGACCCCCAGCTCGGCCTGACCAATCCCACGATGCCCGGGGTGACCACCATGTGGGCCGGCGTCATCGGCCGACAGGTCGCCAAGGTCTCCGGCGCGCTCGGGCTCAGCGCACCGGTGGAAGGCCCGTCGTGGGAGTCGCCCCAGGTGTTGCGCGCCGCGCAGTCGGTGGTGTCGATCTTCTGTGTGGCGCTCCTGGTGTTGTTGCTCGTGCTGCTCAGACGCCTCTTCGACGACCGGGTGGCGCTGTTGTCCGGCGCGCTGTTGGCGACCGAGCCGTGGCTGGCCGGACTCAGCCACGAGTTGCACACCGACGCGATGGTCACGATGTTCACCATCACCTCGTTGTGCGCACTCGCCTGGGCGCTGCACGCCGAACGGCGACACACCGAGGCGGCCGTCCCCCCGCCGCGCACCCGATGGGTGCTCGTCGCCGGCGCCTGCGCGGCGGGGGCCCTGCTCACCAAGACCAATGCAGTCGGCATCCTCGGGCCCGGCATGGCGCTGATCGTCTGGGACGCGTGGCGCCACCGCTACCACGGTCGGGCCGGAGAGCTCATCCGGGCGGCCCTCTACGGCCTCGTCACCGTCGCGCTTGTCTCGGTGATCGCATGGCCGGCGCTCGTGGCCGCCCCGTTCCACCAGGTGAAGCTGATGTTCGATGCGTCCAAACAGGTGGGCAAGACCAGAACCCGGTTCTTCCACGGCTCGGTGCGCGGGTTCATCCCCCAGTTCTATGTGGTGGCTCTGGCATTCCGCCTGAGCCCCTGGATGATCGGCTGGGCCACGGTGGGGATCGTCGGCGGCGTGGTTGCGGTCGCCCGACGGATGTGGCCCTCCCGGCTGCAGGGACGACTCGCCGCCCTGGCCCGGGTTCCCGGCTGGGTGTTCTGGACACCGATCCCCTATTTCGTGGTGATCTCGCTGAGTCGGTTCGGCTACGACCGCTACGCGCTGGTCGTGATCCCGTTCGGGGTGATCGCCGGTGCCTGTGTCGTGGCCGAGGTCACACGACGGTTCTCATGGCTGCGCGGCCGGTCGCCGGTGCTGTTGGGGGCGCTGGGTGCCGTGTTCCTGTGCGCGTCAGCGATCGTGCCGATGATCCACGCCCCCTATGACATCGAGTACGTGAATTCGATCACCGGTGGCGAACGTACCGCGGTCCGGTGGATCCCCGTGGAGAGCGGCCAGGTGTCGTCCCAATTGGATGCGGACCTGCGTGGTCTGGTGGACGGCGACTGCGACGACATCCGGGTCGCCGATGCCTACTACCACCCGGCTGTGGACCGGTGCGGTGAGTATTTTGCGCCCGGCACGACAGTGGACCTCGCTACCGCGGACTTCGCCATGACCTTCCGTGTGGGGGAACAGCGCCCGGGACGTGAATGGTACGAGCCCTGGCTCCGGGATCACGCCGAAGTGGTCAGCACCGTCCGGGTCGGGGGCGTCGTCTTCGGCCGGCTGTGGCGCATCGATTCCGCATCGGGGTGACGCTCGGCCGCGACGGGTGTTCGTCAGGACTTGAGCAGACGGCTCATCGCGGCCGAAGCCTCAGCCAGCTTGTCCTCGGCGTCGGTCTCCCCGCCGCGCACGGCGTCGGCCACGCAGTGTTTGAGATGGTCGTCCAGAAGCAGGAGCGACACCGCCCGCAGGGCTTTGGAGACCGCGGAGACCTGGTCGAGGATGTCGATGCAGTACTTGTCCTCGGCGATCATCCGCTCCAGCCCCCGAACCTGACCCTCGATTCTGCGGAGGCGGTTCGTGAGCTGCTGCTTCTCGTCGTGATACCCGTGGTGGTGTTCGGTTTCCACGTGCGCCAGCGTACCGGTCGCCGTGCGGCCCGTCGGGCCTCAGCTGCAGCCCGACGTGGAGCCGCAGCTCGGGCAGGCGTGGCAGGAACCGGATCGTTGCATCTGGACTCCGCACTGCATGCAGTACGGGGCGTCGGAGTGGGCGGCCGGGGCATGGGAAGTCGCCTCGGCCTCGATGCGGGCCACCAGTTCGGCCGCAGATTCCACCGACGGCGGATCGGCGACCAGGTCCTGGCCCTGCACGGTCTCTGTCGTCGACTCGACGACACCGGGCAGCGTCGGCTCGGTCCGCTCGTCCACGGTGAGGATGTTCAGCTCGGCCCGCTCCTCGTAGGTGAGGTAGTCCACCGCCAGGCGACGGAAGATGTAGTCCAGCAGCGACGAGGCGAACCGGATGTCGGGGTCGTCGGTCATGCCGGCGGGCTCGAAACGCATGTTGGTGAACG
>CAZEAV010000400.1:2761-3316 GCA_964510215.1 uncultured Iamiaceae bacterium | reverse complement strand
GGTGGCGCAGCGCACGTATCGGTTCGGAGATCTTCTCCTTGCGGGCCGGTTTCGGAGTGGCCGGCAGCAACACCGCGGTGGCGACCAGGGAGATCAGCATCAGGACCGACACGCCGAAGAACGGCCCGCGCCAGGAGATGCCGCCCAGTTCGCCGCCCAGGATCGGGCCCGATGCGATACCGATGCCGAGCGCGGTCTCGTACAACACGATGGCGCCGGCGAACCCTCCCGACGCGGAACCGACGATCAGCGCAAGGGACGTGGCGATGAACAGGGCGTTGCCGACACCCCACCCCGCGCGGAATCCCACGATGCCGTTGATCCCGCTCGATGCTCCGGCAGCCGCGGCGAACACCACGATGATCGCCAGGCCGAGCACCAGTGTCCGCTTGGCGCCGATCCGGCTCGCGACCCACCCCGTGATGAGCATCATCACCGCGGTCACGACCAGATAGCTGGTGAACAACAGCTCCACCTGGCTGGGGGTGGCACCGAGGCTGTCCGACAGCGCCGGCAGGATCGGGTCGACCAGGCCTATCCCCATGAATGAGATGA
>CAZEAV010000400.1:0-2751 GCA_964510215.1 uncultured Iamiaceae bacterium | reverse complement strand
GTGCGCAAGGGCGTGCCGCAGCCGGGTCAGTCCGGCCCGGTCCGCGTGGCTCCCCATGAAGGAGATGACACACGCGAACGCGACCGCCCACACGGCTTTCGGTTGGTGGAACGGACTCGCCGGCGTTGCGGATTCCGTGGCTGGTGGTGCCTGACTCATGACTCTTCGTTCTCCGATGGCGACACGGTCGCGCGCAGGTCGGGGTCGATCAGCTCCTCGATGGCCGGCACCGCCGCCAACAGCGCGGCGCGCGCCGGCGGATCCAGCCGAAGCACCTTCGCCACGAATGCGTGACGACGCTCGGTCAGCACGCTCCGGCCGGTGTCGGTGAGGCGCACCAGGGTGGCGCGTCCGTCGTCGGGGTCGGCGATCCGTTCGGCGAGATCGTCGGCTTCCAGACGGTTCACCAGGACGGTCATCCCGGGCTGGGTCAGGGCTTCCCGTTCCGCCAGTTCACTGATGCGCAGCGGGCCGCACCGCTCCAGCGTCACCAGCGCGGCCACCGTGGTCGCGCTGACCCGGGACGGGGTCTGACGACGGGACCATGCAGACAGCGCCTCGAGCGATCGCACGATCTGGACCAGGTCGTCGTCGGCGGGCATGCCATAAGCATAGCCCAATTATATAGCTGAGTTATAAATCAATCAGTTCGCTGTGTCCTCGTGGGACGGGCGATAGAACACGCCGAGCTGCAGGAGCGCGCCCCCCACCCCGACCACCAGCGCGACCACCAGGCCGACGAACCCGTTCAAGGAATAGGCGATACCGAGTGCATGGTCGAGCGAATACTGCCCGGCGCCCACGGTCGCAACGGCCAACGCGGCGAGCGCGAAGACGAAGTTCAGCTCGAAACCGTTCTTGGCGCTGAAAAAGCCGTTCTTCAAATGGACCGTCCGACCCGCCACGCACATCACCGCGATCATCCCGGCCGCCGCGAAGGGGGTGAGCAGCCCCAGCGCCACGAGGATGCCCGAACCCAGCTCGGTCGACGCGGCCATGACCGCACAGGTCCGCCCAGTCCCCGCACGCATCCCGATCGACTCGAACCAACGGGCGGTACCCGGGATCCTTCCCCCGCCGAAGAACTTGTTGTAGCCGTGCGCGGCCAACGCGATGCCGATCCCCAGTCGGAGGATCAGGATGCCGACGCCGGCGGCGGTGACATCGTCGGTACCGAAGCCGGCCGGAACGCCGGTCGCGAGGACGGGAAGCACGGCACGCCACGCTAGTGGCCCTGACGGACCGTCAGAAACCACCAGGACGACCGGCGTGCCTCTTCGCCGATTCCTTGCCGATTCGTCATCTCCTAGAATCGGGGCGTGGGCGATCGACCAGATCCCGGCGAACGCCGGCTGTCGCGCCTGGTGGAAGAACTCTCCGAGGCGGGCCTGGATCTCGGTGGTGATCGGCCCTGGCACCGACCGGCCGCGCTCGAGCTCGACTATGCGCTCCGCCCAGCAGTCCACGAACGGCGGGTGCCCACCTATGGCGCGCTCATCGCGCCGGGAAGACCACCGGCGACCTGGGAAGCCGACACGCTGTTGGACATCGAGCTGCGCCCGGTGAACGAGACACCGCTCAGCGCCACGAGACGTTACGCGGACGGGAGGGCGAGTTGGCTGGTCCGCCATGCCGACGGCACCAACGCGTTGGCCGTCTTCGACCGACCGGTGGGTTCGGAGCGCGACCTGGTGGTCCTGGCCGAAGCGCTGGGAGCCGTGGTGATCCAGCGACACCCGGCCGGACTGGTGAGCATCGTGGGCGAGTTCGGGGTGTACCGGTGGGACGGGATGGCGTGGCACCACGAACCGACCGTGGGCAGCTGGATCGGCCAGATGTGCGCCCTCGGCTCCGGCCGGGACCTCGGTGTGCTCGAGACGTTGCTGGAGTTCGCGGTCCACGACCTGGGCGCACGGGGTATCGGCGCCACGCTCGTGTACCGGCCCGACGAATCGTTGCGGACGAGTTTCGACGACCGACTCCCGGCGCCGCCGCCGCTCCGGATCACCCACCCGGCCGACCTCGCGCCACTGCGGCACGTGCTTGGTCAGGTCGACGGGGCGACCCTGTTCTCGGCAGACGGGACGTTGCGGAGGCTGGGTGTCCGACTGGTTCCAACGCCCGACGCCGAAGTCGTCGTCGACGGTCTGCGCGGCACCCGACACACCTCCGGTCGCCGCTACAGCTACGACGATCCTTCCGCCACGGTGATCGTGGTGTCCGAGGACGGGCCGGTGACGGTCCTGCGGGCCGGGGTGGTCATGGGCACGACCGGTTCCGCGCCGGCATGAGCGGCGGTCGTCCCGACTTCCCCGGTCTCCTAGGCTCGGCAGCGCCATGAGCGACGACACCCCCTCATCCGAGCAACCACTGGACCACCAGGTCCGTTCCGAGGTGACCGACACCGGCGTCGCCTGGATCACCCTGGATCGGCCCGACGTGAAGAACGCGATCTCGCCGGACCAGCGCGACCGGGTCATCGAGTTGCTGCGTGACGCTGATCGCTCGCTCGACGTCCGGGCGGTCGTGATCACCGCCACGTCCGATGCGTTCTGCACCGGCGCGGACCTCCGTGCGCGGCGCGCACCGCCCCGACGCCCAGAAGGAGCGCCCGAACGGCCCGTCGGCCAGGTCGCCGACATGATCGCGACCGGTGCCCAGGCGCTGATCGCGGCGATCCTGGACTGTTCCAAACCCGTGATCGCCGCGGTGAACGGCACCGCCGCCGGCATCGGGGCTCACCTTGCGTTC
>CAZEAV010000399.1:0-3320 GCA_964510215.1 uncultured Iamiaceae bacterium | reverse complement strand
CCGGGAAACCGTACCGGCAAGGCCGTCTTCTGGCCGCCGAAGGGGTCGACGTGGTGAACGATCGCGTCGTGGACGCCCTGCCGCCTCGCTGACGACTGCGTGGCACTCCGCCGCGTACGGGCCGGAGTGCACCCACCCCTGAGCGCCAAAGCGATCCGACCTGGCGAAATCACCACGGCGGAGCCACCGGGACGTGCCCGCGGCGCTCAGGCAACCGTTCGATCGAGGAGGTGCCGATTCTTCGCCACCGATCCGGGCAGCACGCGGAAGTGGACCTGGCCGTCGCCGTCGACCGATACGACGCGAACCACGGCTTGAGCCTGGCTGTTACCGGCAAGCAGCATGGCACCCGCGCGCACCCGGTCGGCATCGGAGGCGTCGGCGAGCGTCGACCATCCGAGGCCGTCGTCGCCCTGGGCGTTGAGGTCAGCGGTCAGATCGAGGTCAGTCATCGGCTCACCGTGTGTGTCGTCAAGTCTCATGATACGGGTTGATCCACGTGACGTGCTCGCAGCGTCGCACCTTGTCGATACCGGAATCGGGATCATCGCAGCGTTCAACGAGGTCGGGCGCCGACCGGTCGGCGGCACCACCTGCCAGACCCGCACCGCGTCGTAGTCTCCTTCGGCAGTCTGGTGCACGGGCGATTCCGCACTTGTCTTCTCGGTCGTGCGGAGCAGCCGAGAGCGACTTCAGGGGCAGTTGACCGAAAACGACGTAACCCCGGCCGTGTGCCCGAGGGCAGGGACGGTTCCGGGGTCTTCGGCCGCGAATGTCGCCGCGACGACGGCTACCGAAAGGGATTGTCATGCACGCTCTGCGCAACCAGGTCGCTGTCCCCTGAATGCGCAGAACCCAGCCGCTCTCCGTCCGGAGAGGAGCCGGGTCCACTTCCTCGGGCTACTGCCCTCGGCCTCTCCCAGTATCGACTGCCTCCCACCATCGAGTAACCCGGTTTTCAAACTTCATAACCGTCCGAGCCGCACCGATCGGCTGCAAGCCCCAGAGACCATCGCAGTGTCAGAAAGCTGTACGAGGAGCTCTGTGCGTACCGGAAAGTGGTCGGCTGACCGGCACCGCCGCCGTGGGCACCATGCGGAAATCAAGATCGAGCACGACCATGCCCGGTCGTTCTGCAAATTTCTGCAGGACGCGGGCCGGCCGCTGCGACCCGGGGGTCAGCCGACCGTGAACGTCGTGGTCCCGACCGTGGTGAACACGTGATAGGTGGAACCGTCGCCGGGTGTGAAGGTCGTACCACCGGTGATGTTGGTCAGACCGGCGCCCGTCGCAGCCGCGGTGGAATACCGCAGGATCACCAGTCCAGAACCTCCGCTGCTCGACGCGTCGTCGCCGTTCCGCCCGCCGCCCCCGCCGCCACCGGTGTTCGCGCCACCAGCAACGCTGTCGGTGCGAGCCCCACCGGCTCCACCGCCACCCGATCCTCCGGCGCTTCCAGTTCCGCGGCCCCAACCGCCGCCACCGCCACCGACGATCCGGTCCGTGCCGACGAGTTGACCACCGACGTCGACCGCTGTTGCCAAGGTTGCTGCGACCCCGGCGCCGCCGGCGCCACCGTTGTCATCCTGACCGGAACCACCATCGGATCCGACGGATCCGGCACCGCCACCTCCACCCCCACTGAGATTGCCGGTTCCACCGCGGTTCCCCTGACCGGGACTTCCCGATCCACCGGCAGCTCCGACGGCACCACCACCTCCGGAGCCACCGGCAGTACCTGCGGCAAGACCACCGCCACCACCTCCACCACCGTACGCCTGCACCGACGGCGCGAAGCCCACCGCGCTGCTGCCGCCATTGCCGCCATTGCCGCCCGGTTGGGCGACCGCCCCGCCGTCCCCGACGATGACCTCGAACGTGCCGACACCCACCGCACCGGCGGTTCCTTGGAGCACGCCACCTGCTCCACCACCGCCCTCCGCACCACCGCCGCCGCCACCGGCGACGACCAGGTAGTCCACGTCGATCGTGCCCTTCGTCGTCGGCACGGAAGTGTTCGTCGGTGACCCGGCCGCGGCCACGCTCGGCAGTGCGATCGCTGCGACGGTCGCAGCCGCGGCGGCTCCGCCAAGTTGGAGCACCCGGCGTCGACTCCACGCAACGGTCGTCACCACACCTAGCTCGACCAGCCCGGCCATCGGAGTCACCAGCTCGGGTGGTACTCGGTCACAACCATGGCGAGCGAGCGCGAATGCTTCCGCTTGTGGTCCGCGCAGATGCAGCACGTCACTGCGTCCAGGCACCAACACCAGATAGCCGTCGTCCACCGCGTCGACCGACAGGCCTTCTACACAGTGAAATTTCATTACATCCGACTCCTTTTGCCGGTCGGCAATCGCACCACATCGGGACAGGCTTGACCAGGACGGGTTCGTTGCGAAGCTATCAGGGCCCAGCTCAGCGGGGCCGTCCATCGCCGTCGCGTCGCCGGGCCGTCGGCCTGGATGTCGGTGCGGTGTCTGGGGTTGTTGAGCAGCGACCGGCGGGCCCATTTCAACGCCTTCGCGAACCGCGGGCCGGGCATGCGCCGGGTATGCGGCGCACTTGCCGCCACAGTCCCGGCGGGCGCCTTCGGGGGTGTTGCCGACGAGTTCGACGACATCGGACGGGGCCGGGCAGCTACCCACCTGGCTGCTTCGACGTGCTTGCACCGGGGCTTGAGGCGCTTTTGCACGCGTCGATCGTCAACCGGTCGAAAATGCGGGCGATGAGGCTGAAATGGGCTGGATTCGGCCGGCCGTGAGGAGCCGGCAGTCCGCACGATCTCGATCTTGTCGAATCCCCCGGATTCCAGCGCTGAGCCGGTCGACGCCACGAGGTTCGGCGTCTCGCGAGGGAAATCGCGATCGAGCGGCTGGGCCTTTCGCCAACCCAGAGAATCGGGCTGCTCGGAGAGGCGGGTCCGAGTACGGGCGCTGGTCGGGCCGAGACTTCGAGCTGCGGGGCGATTCGCGGTTCAGTCGCTGCTCTTCAGTCCAACGGCGGCACCCCGTCGGGTAGCTCCATCCAGTCGACCGAGACGCAGTCGGCACCCGTCGCCAAGAGAAGGCTCCGAACGACCGTGTCGAACAGCATCTCGGCTTCGCCCGGCGTGTCGCTGAAGCCGACACAGCGGTCCATCGGGTCGTCGACGTCGAGGTCCTCGATCTCGGCGAAACGCCGCTCTGGCCGGTAGTCGGCCTGGCAGAGCGTGACTCGCCAACGGCCAACACGGCGCTCTCGGAGGTCGTTGACGATCATGCGTACGGTGTACTCGGGGCCCGGTGACACGCACAACCCCCGCCCCGCGGGACGCTCCG
>CAZEAV010000398.1:0-3326 GCA_964510215.1 uncultured Iamiaceae bacterium | reverse complement strand
AGCAGCTCGACGAAGGGCCGGTACGGGATGCCGGGGTCGCTCACCGCGCGGCCGACCAGCACCCCCACGCCGTCGTCGGCGAGCGCGCCGGCGACCTCGGCGAGCAGGCGGGTCTTGCCGACCCCGGGCTCCCCGCCGATGAACACCACCTGACGCCGCGCCTGTACGACCTCGTCCCACACCTTCTCGAACGTTGCCAGTTCGGCCTGTCGACCGACGACCGGCTGCTGGCGGGCGGTGGTGAGGACCGGAGGAAGATCCGGCGGTTGCCAGGCGCATGTCGACGGCATCTCGTCGCCCCTGGGACCCGCCGTCAGATCGGGGCGGTCGCCCCGTCGGGAAGGAGGCGGTCGGAGACCTCGACGACCACGTCCGCGGGCAGACCCGCCCGGTCGGCGGCGCGTCGGATCGCATCAGGCGATTCGGCCTCGTACAGGCAGTAGGTCTTGCGCTTGTCGGCCGACAGGAACGAGTACAGCCAGCGCACACCTTCGTCGTCGTTGATTCGGTTGATGCCGTCGAGCAGGTCCGCGGACGCTTCCAGTTCGTCGACATACCGCCGTTCGACCATGAAAA
This sequence comes from uncultured Iamiaceae bacterium, assembly GCA_964510215.1. Taxonomy (GTDB): domain Bacteria; phylum Actinomycetota; class Acidimicrobiia; order Acidimicrobiales; family Iamiaceae; genus JAFDWI01. Next base: position 2,750 of record CAZEAV010000398.1, on the reverse strand, counting down.
CAGGCATGGTGGCTCTCCGAGTTCTGTCGTGGGCCGTCGATCCCGCCGCCGGTTCCCTCCACGGTGACACAACGGATGCCGTCTGGCAAGGGGTTCGGCTCGACTCGCACGGAGGTCCGCGTGCCGAGGGCGGGTTGCGCGAACCTGTGGGGCGTCCGGGTCACCCCGGTCGTCACCACCGTCCACCTCGACCAGATCCGGAGTCGGCACCCGAGTGTTCATCCTGCGGTTCGACCTGCGTGTTCCCGACTTCGGCGCGCCGCCCGCCGATCTGTACGCCGCGGCCTTGGACATGGTCGAATACGCCGAGACCCGGGGTGCGGTGAGCGTGCTGGTGAGTGAACACCACGGCATGGCCGACGGATACCTGCCCGCCCCGTTGTTGATGGCCTCGGCGATCGCGGCGCGCACCACTCAGGTGTCGATCCTCACCTCCGCGCTCGTGCTGCCGCTCTATGACCCGATCCGCCTTGCCGAGGACCTCGTGGTGCTCGACATTCTCAGCCGGGGTCGAGCGAGTCACGTGCTCGCCGTCGGCTACCGGCCCGAGGAGTTCGCCCGCGTCGGCGTCGACTTCCGCCGTCGGGGACGCATCGCCGATGCGCACCTCGACGTGCTCGTCCGGGCCAAGTCCGGCGAACCGTTCACCCATGAAGGCCGACGGGTCCTGGTCACACCATCGCCGTTCACGCCCGGCGGCCCGAAGGTGCACATCGGCGGCGGGAGCCCCGCGGCGGCGCGACGGGCCGCGCGGTACGGCCTCGACTTCTACGCGCAGGGCGGAGGTCGCAGTCTGAAGGAGCTCTATCGAGCCGAATGCCGAGCCAACGGCTTCGATCCCGGTTTCTGTCTGCTACCGCCAGGCGATCTGGCGACCACGGTGTTCGTCGCCGAGGACGTGGACGCCGCCTGGGACGAACTCGGCCCGCACCTGCTCCACGACGTGCATGCCTACGCCGCGCTGAACCCGGACCCGACCGGTACGGCGAGCCTGTCGGGGGCGACGACGGTCGATGAGCTGCGGGCCCAGGGTGCAAGCCACCGCATACTCACGGTCGACGAGGCGGTCGCGTTCATCCGTGCAGGCAACGTGCTGCAACTCCACCCGCTCGTCGGCGGCCTGCCTCCCGAGGTGGCCTGGCGCTATCTGCGCACGGTGACCGAGAAGGTCATGCCCCGCCTGTGAGGCGCCGAGCGCCAGGTCGGTTGCTACGGTGGCACCGACACCGACAGCGGAGGGGCTGCGATGCGTGCACACGACGAATTGACCAGGCTGGCCCGCCCCACGACCCTGGACGAGCTGGCAGAGGCCCGGGGGTCGCTGCAGCACTATGTGGCCTTTGTCGACGCCCAACGAGACGAGCACGAATTCATCGAGGTGGAGCTCGCCCGCACCATCACCGACGTGCTGGTCGCACTGCTCGGTGAGGCCGAGACCTACACGCCTGATCAGCGTTCGCTGCTCCGGGCGGCGATCGACTACTTCCTGTTGACCGATGACGCCGACCACGACGTGACCAGCCCGATCGGGATGGAGGACGACGCTGCGGTGATCAATGTGGTGTGTGAGGAGCTGGGACGGTCGGACCTGGCGATCGAGGTGCCCTGAGCATCGGCTCGATGAACGGGCTGGGGGTGCCGGCCCAGCCGATCCACAGTTGGTCGCGGGCCCGGGTGCAGGCGACGAACAGCAGTGAGCGTTCGCGTCGCAGGGTCCGTTCGTGCTCGCGTGGGTCCTCGGAAGCGGGAAGCACCGCCTGGGGCAACGGCACGTGGTCGGCGTCGACGTCGACCACCGCGACACAGCGGAACTCGAGCCCTTTGAGGCGGTGCATGGTCCCGACGGCAACGTGGGCGGGGTCGGTCGTCCCCGACGCGGCGAGGACGTCTGCCGAGACCCCGTTGGCGGCGAGGACGTCGGCGATGCCGGCGCAGCGGGCCCCGATGCGAGCGGCGATACCGATCGAGCCCGGTTCGACACCCGAATCGATCCACGCCCGGACCTGCTCCGCGAGGGCCTTGTACTGCGCGGGCCGACCGGCGAAGGGGTGCAGGCCGGGTTCGGGGCCGTGCAGGTGTGAGCGGTAGCCCTCGAGGGTATCGGCGGCCCCGTCGAGATCGTCGAAGGGTTCACCGCGTAACAACCCCAGCGACCAGGCAAGAATCTCCCGCGTGGTCCGGTAGTTGAGGCGCAGGCGGTGCGAACGACCGCGGATGTTGATGCCGACGTGGGAGAGCGTGACCTTGGCGTCGTAGATGCGTTGGTGGGCGTCACCGACGATGAACAGATCGTTCGGTGCCTCGGGCACGATCGCCCGCAGCAGCCGCCATTGGCTGGGGTGCAGGTCCTGGGCTTCGTCGACGACGACGTGACGGTAGGGCTTGACACTTCGGCTCGCCAGCGCGGCGGCCGCGGCGTCGGCCACCTGGAGATAGGTGCGTTTTCCGTCGGCGACGAGCCGATTGGTGAACGCCTCGATCGTCTGCCAGACCTCGATGCGCTGGCGTCGGGCGAGGCGCACGCCGCGCCCGGGTCGCGGCGCGCGCAGGTAGGTGTCGCGCGAGGAAATACCTTGACCGAGCACGATCTGGCGCCATTCAGTCGACAAGAACGACGCCGAATACGCCACGCCGGTCTCATCCACGAGCTGCTGGAACAACGTGTCGCAGTCGGTGTCGGTGACGATGCGGGGCGGGGTGGGTTCGGCCTCGCGGACCATACGCAGGGCGAGCCGGTCGATGTTGATCAC
>CAZEAV010000397.1:0-3336 GCA_964510215.1 uncultured Iamiaceae bacterium | reverse complement strand
TGCGAGCACTGCAGTTCGATCCCGTCGAAGCCACCTTCGGCGCAGCGTTCGGCGACGGCCGCGTACCCGGCGACGATCTCGGCGATCTCGGCACGGTCGACCGCTTTGGGAACCTCGCGGAACAGCGGGTCGGCCACCGCGGAGGGTGCCCACACCGCGCGACGTGAGTACATCGACGAGGCCTGGCCGCCGTTGTGATTGATCTGGGCGAAGATCGGTGTGCCGTGCGCGTGGACCGCGTCGGTGATCCGCCGGTAGCCCGGCAGCACGTCGGGATTGAACCCGTGGATCAGCTTCTCGTAGGGCCAGTCGGTGGGATGGGTCGAATGTTCCTCGGTGATGATCAACCCGGTGCCGCCGCGGGCGCGTTCGGCGTAGTAGGCCGCATGCTGTTCGCTGGGCCGGCCATCGGCGGCGTAGTTGGTCAGATGCGCCGAGAACACGATGCGGTTGGCCACGGTGACCGGTCCGATCGCGAGCGGGGTGTACAGCAGCTTCGTGGTCATACGCCCACCTCGAGACCCAGCGCGGCCACGGCCCGGCGGGCTTCCAGAACGGCCTCGTGCACGGTCCGGGGCGCGACCGCGTCGCCGATGCGCGTGGCCGTGCCCCCGCATTCCTCCCACAGCGCGGTGTCGGGGAGGCGGAATCCGGCGTCGACGACGTGGCTCGCCCGCAGGGTCCGTTGCTCGCCGGTGAACCGGTCCTCCAGGGTCACCGCGACCCGACCCGAGCGGTCCGGCCTGTCGACACGGCGGGGGATCGTGCGGCGCTCGATGACCACCCCGGCCTGTTGCAGGCGGGCATTCGCGGGGGCGAGATCCCCGGTGCGGGCCAACTCGTTCGCGGCGAGGTGGTCCTGGGTGACCAGATGCACGACCGTCCCGGGCCGGTGGCTGAGCGCCTCGGCCACCGCGACGCCGATGGGTCCGCCGATCGGGTCGAGCACGACGACCGTGTCAGGGTCCCCAGGCGGTTCGGTGCCTACGGCGTCCGGTTCGGTCTCGTCGGGGAACAGCGGCAGGGATCCGGTGGTGCCACGCGCCCAGTGGGCACACAACTCAGCGGCCGAGATCACATGGTCCACGGCCGTGGGGACGACGCGCACGCCCCCGGTTGCGCCGTCGATCGACCCGGTCGCGAACAGCGGCGTCCAACCCGCGGACCGTGCGTCGGCCACGCCTTGCGCATCCACCGTCTCGCCCGTGCGGATCGTCACTCCAAGGCGACGACATTCGGCGGCGAGCCAGTCGGTGAGGCGCGCGAATTCGGGGTTGCCTGCGCCGGCAACGCCGACACGTGTGGTCACACCGAGTCGGTCCTCGGCTTCCACGAGGCGCACGGGATGACGGGTGGCTGCGGCGACGCGGGCAGCTTCGAGCCCGGCCGGTCCCCCACCGATCACCAGCACACCGCCGGCGGTGGCTTCCACCGGGTCGAGCGGCCCGTCGGGCAAGGGCGCCGGGTCGTCGGTCTCATGCCCCGAAGACGGGTCACCGATACAGGACACGATCGGGTTGCGCGGGTCGCGCACCATGCACAACTGGTTGCAGCGCACGCACGGTCGCGCCTCGTCACCGCGACCGGCCGCGACCTTGGCACCGAGCGCGGCGTCGGCGATCTGCGCCCGGGTCATCTCCACCAGCTCACACGTGCCCTCGGCCAGCGCCGCGTCGGCCATGTCCGGATCGGTGACCGAGCCCTGCAACACCACCGGGGTGTCGTCGCCCGCTTCTCGCAGGGCCCGGTGGATCGCTCCGCACAGCTCGCGGTTGAACCCGGCTGGTTCGTGGAAGTCCGGCCGGGTCGCCGACGCGGTGAAGATCGACCCGCGGACCACGACGACATAGTCCACCAGCGGTGCCAGCTCGAGGGCGACCGCGGCGGCGGACTCGGGGGTCAGCCCGGCCCAGGGCGCCAACTCGTCACCACTCAGCCGCAATCCCAGCACCATGTCCGCGGCGGCGGAACCCAGCCCGGCCCGGGTGGCGGCCAGGACGTCCCGGGCGAATTTCACCCGATCGGTGCCCCAGGCGTCGTCACGCTCGTTGGTCAACCCGGACAGGAACTGGCGCACCAGCGAGAACTGTCCCGCGTTGACCTCGACGCCGTCCAGGCCACTGGCTGCCGCCAGGTGGGCGGCCGCGCCGAATCCCTCGACGACCGCGGCGATGTCGTCGTCCTCCATCCATTTGGGCACCTCGCGGCTGTTGACCTCGGGCACCCGCGACGGTGCCCAGAGGGGGCGCTGGCTGTACGCGGTGGATCCCTGTCCCCCGGCGTGTCCCAGCGCGGCCACCACCAGGGGCCGAGCGTCGGCGGCGTGCACGGCGTCGGCCACGGCCCGCCATCCGGGCCCGCACGCGGCCGCCAACGGGCTGCGCTCATAGGGCCAGTCCGAAGGATGAACCGATGCCTCCTCGGTCACGATGATCCCGGCACCGCCCCGCGCCCGCCGGGCGTAATAGGCGACGTGACGATCGGAGATGGCGCGTTCGCGACCCAGGTTGGTCTCGTGCGGCCCGAACATGAGCCGGTTGGGCGCACGCCGGGGGCCGAGGTCGATCGGGTCGGTGAGGCTCACCGGACGTGGGGTGGTGCAACGGTCATGTGCGGCACTAGCGGGCTGCGGTGACCGCGTCCGGTTTGGAACCCAGGGTGACCCGCGCCTTGACGGAGTGACCCGGGCCCACACTCGGGCGGGCGATACCCCCCCTGGTCGCCGCGACGAGCGCCGCCTCGCCATGGCCGTTCACGCATTCGGGGTCGGGCCCGTCCAGGGGGAGGCCGGTGAAGAACTTGGTGGCCATACAACCGCCCCGGCAGGCGTCGTACATCTCACACGTCGCACATGCGCCGGACGGGTCGTCGGGGTCGCGGTATTCGTTGAACTTGACCGAATTGCGCCACACCTCGGCGAATCCACCGGGGTCGCGCACCGACCCGCCCTTGAACTCCTCGTGCATCACGAACGGACACGCGTACACGTCGCCGATGGGGTCGACGAGGCACACCACCCGACCCGCACCGCACATGCTCAACCCCGGCAGCGGTTCACCGAGCGCATTGAGGTGGAAGAACGAATCACCGGTGAGCGTGTTCGGGTGGGCCTGGAGCCAGTGGTAGATGGTGCGCTGCTGGGCATTCGTGGGGTGCAGGTCTTCCCAGGAATCGGCACCGCGCCCGGCGGGACGCAGACGCGGGACGCGCACTTGGGCGCCGTCGCCGTAAAGCGTGACCGGCTTGCCAGACAGCGCCTGAAGCATGAAATGGGCGAGCCAACCCTGGTCCTCGGTGCCGAACTGGTGCGGCCCGTAGATGCAGCTCATCCGCAGC
>CAZEAV010000396.1:0-3356 GCA_964510215.1 uncultured Iamiaceae bacterium | reverse complement strand
ACGCCGTACCGGTTCAAGGCACGTCCCTGGGACCTGGTCCAGACCGAATCCACCTGCACCGGCTGTTCGGTGGGATGCCGGATCGTCATCGACACCTCCCGCGACGAACTGCTGCGCTTCGACGGGGTGGATTCCGAGCCGGTCAACTGGTCGTGGCTGTGTGACAAGGGGCGTTTCGGTTTCGAAGCTTTTGAGCGGGGCGCCCGCCTCACCGAACCGCTCGCCCGCCAGGACGCGTCCTCCGAACCCGAGCCCGTGCGCTGGAACGACGCGCTGGCCACGGCGGCCGGAATGATCGGCCACAGTCTCGACAACGCCGGGCCGACGAGCCTCGCCGTGATCGGCGGCGCGAATCTGACGAACGAGGCACAGTTCGCGTGGGCGAAGCTCGCCAAAGGCATCCTGGGAACCGACAACGTGGACGCCCAGCTCGGCGACGGGCTCGACCCGGCACTGGTGCTGGGCCTTCCCAGGGCCACGATCGCCGAGACCTGCGCCCACGGTGGCGTCATCCTCGTGATCGCGAACGACGTGAAGGAAGAACTCGGGGTCCTGTACCTGCGGCTGCGCCACGCGGCAGTGTGGGACCAGGCGAAGGTCATCGAGATCGCCGCCACCGCGACCGGTCTCACGCCGTGTGTCCAGGCGTCGTTGCGGGCGAGGCCCGGGACCGAACCCCAGCTCGTCGAGGCCCTGCTCGCCGGTGGATCTGCGCCCGAAGGGGTGGACCAGGCGGTGTTCGCCGAAGCCCAGGCGCTGCTCGCCGCCGAGGGGGCGCAACCGTTGCGGGTGGTGTTGGGGCGTCAGTCCGCCGCGGAGTCCGCGGACGTGGCCACCGAGGTCGCTCATCGGATTCTCGACGCCCGGGCCGATGCCACCTTCCTGACCACGCTGCGTCGGGCGAACGTGTACGGCGCGCTCGACATGGGGCTGGCGCCCGGGTTGTTGCCCGGCCGGGTCGATCTGGAGGCGGGGAGCGCGACGGTCGCGGCCGGCTGGGGTGTGGCGGCGAATGAACTGCCGACGAAGCCGGGCCTGGATGCCCACGGGATCCTGCGGGCCGCGGCGGAGGGGAAGATCGACACGCTGGTGTTGCTGGGAGCGGACCCGATCGCCGATTTCGCCGACCGGGATCTGGCGGAACGGGCGCTGACGAACACCCCGAACGTCATCGCGGTCGACATATTCGAGAACGCCTCGAACTGCCACGCCGACATCGTGCTTCCCGCGTCGGGTTTCGCCGCCGAGGACGGCACGACGACCAACCTGGAAGGTCGCATCACCCGCGTCGGTCAGGCCGTCACCCCGCCGGGCAATGCCCACGCCGACTGGGTGATCGCCGCGGAGTTGGCCTTCGCCCTGGATGCGGACCTCGGATTCGACTCCCTCACCGACATCCGGGCCGAGATCGCCCGCACGGCGCGGTCCCATGCCGCGTTGAGCGAAACGGTGCTGGACGAGCATCCCGACGGCGTGGTCTTCCCGATTCCCGAGGAGGAGTCGGCGACCGCCGAAGTCGACCAGACGGACGGCGAAGCGGCCTCAGGCGATGCCGACGACGATCAGGGCGCCGCGGCGGCCGGTCGGTCACTGCCCCAGGAGACCGCCGCGGTCGCCGAAGCCGTCGACGGGGCCAGTGGCGACACCGAGACCGCGGACGAGATCGAATCGGACCGGCCGAGCACCGGTACGCCGGAGGAACCCGCGACACCGGAGGTGGCCACGGTGTCCATTCCCGGACCCCCGGGCCTGCAGGTGCCGCCGTTGGACGCGTACTCGCTCCGGCTGGTCGTCACCCGCAAGATGTACGACTCGGGCACCATCGTGTCCCAGGCCGCGCACCTGGCGCCGCTGGCGACGCCGCCGGGCGAGGTTCCGGCCCGCCTCAATCCCGCGGAACTGGCTCGCCTCGGCGTGGAGAGCGGCGCGTCGGTGAAGGTGAGCGGCGCCCGAGGCCAGGTGACGGTCACCGCGCTCGCGGACGACGGGGTGCCCCGCGGTGTCGTGGCTTTCGAGCGTGACGCCGCATCGGGCGGCGTCCTGGGGATGATCGAGGACACCCAGCCCGTCACCGACGTGCACGTGGAGACGGTGGCGTGATCTTCGGGAACGACCCGCTGTTCACCGGCGGCCACGTCGGCCTGGTGGTGGTGCTCTTCGTGATCGTCAAGACGATCATCACCTTCGCGTTGTTGCTGGTCGCGGTGATGCTCATGATCTGGTTCGAACGCAAGATCATCGGCGACATGCAGAACCGCATCGGGCCCAACCGCGCCGGGCCGTTCGGCATCCTGCAGACCCTCGCCGACGGCGTGAAGCTGATGATCAAGGAGGACATCATCCCCAACCGGGCCGACCGGTTGATGTACCGACTCGCTCCGTATCTGGTGCTGCTGCCCGCGTTCCTCACCTTCGCGGTGGTCCCCCTGAGCGGTGACTTCTCGCCGGGCACCAACGGTGTGGTGCACCTGTTCGGCCATTCGACCAGGCTGCAACTGGTGGACCCGCCCATCGGAATGCTCTTCGTGTTGGCGATGAGTTCGATCGCGGTGTACGGCGTGCTGCTGGCCGGCTGGGCCTCGGGTTCCAAGTACCCGCTGTTGTCCTCGGTGCGGGCTTCGGCGCAGATGGTCTCCTATGAAGCGGCGCTGGGCCTGTCGCTCGCGGCCGTGTTCCTGGTGACCGGCCAACTCACGACCTCGGGCATCGTGGCCGACCAGTACACCTGGTCCTGGAATCTCTGGGTGACCGGGCTGGTGCCGTTCATCGTGTTCTTCATCGCGTCCCTGGCCGAGCACTCGCGCCCACCGTTCGACATCATCGAGGCCGAACAGGAACTCACCGGCGGTTTCAACACCGAGTACTCCTCGTTCCGGTTCGCGATCTTCTATCTGGCCGAGTTCATGAACGCGATCACCCTGGCGGCGATCGTGACCACGTTGTTCCTGGGCGGGCCGAACGGCTGGTATCCCCCGGGGCCGGCATGGATCTGGGGACTGGTCTGGTTCTTCGGGAAGATGGTCGTGCTGTTGTACGTGCTGGTGTGGATCCGGGGAACGCTTCCCCGGCTGCGCTACGACCAGCTCATGGACCTGGGTTGGAAGCTGCTCATCCCGCTGTCGCTGGGTTGGTTGCTGCTGCTCGCCGCGGTGCGGATCGCGGACGACCGCAACTGGAGCCTGTTCATCGTCGTTCCGATCGCGATCGTGGCCCTGGTCGCCGTCGCCGGCCTGTTCGCAGCCGCGATGCGTGTCGGGCGGAACAACCGCGAGTTGGCCGAGGTGTTCGAATGATCGCCTCCACCCTCGCTTCGAAGTACCCGGAGGTCCGCTCATGGGTTATCTGAAAGGTTTCCT
>CAZEAV010000395.1:0-3369 GCA_964510215.1 uncultured Iamiaceae bacterium | reverse complement strand
GGACCGGGCCGCCCCCGATCACGATGGCGTGGGCCGGGTCATGGAGTTCGGGGTAGTTGGGGTGGGTGGCGTGTGCCATGTCTGCCGAGATCGCATGAGAGGCATTCAGACGTTCCAGGTACTGGGTGCGGCCAGCTCCCAGGGCGGTGCTGATCCGCTCGAAGGTGCGCGGCACCCAGGCACTGTTCGCACCGGTCGCCGAGGAACTCCCGACTTCCTCGTGATCGACCAGGAGCACGACCTCGATCGCCGCGTCGGTCGCTTCCGCGTCGATCAGCGCCGACAGTGCCGCGTGGCACGACACCAGATCGTCCAGCCGCGCAGAACTGACCAGCTCGGCGGTCCGACCGCCGCTGCGCGCCGGGGCGAGGTCGTAGGGGGCGAGCTCCCAACCCGACACCTCTCCCGGGGCGACCCCGGCCAGGTCGGCGACATAGGACACGAAGTCGTCGTGGTCGGCGGGTCCCAATCCCCACATGGGCTGGAGTTGGGTCTGGGGGTCCAGGGACAGCCCCTTTTCGTTGACGCCACGGTCGAGGTGGATCGCCAACTGCGGGATGCGCAACACGGCCCGGGCGTCGCGGACCAGACGGATCTGTGAGGTGTCCCCGGCGCTCACCGCCACCGTCCCCGCCACACCGAGGTCGCGGTCGAGCCAGGAATTCACCAGGGGCGAGCCGTACACCTCGACGCCCAGACGAGCGCAGCCGGCCGATTCGGTGACCGGGCGGGGTTTGATACGGAATCCCGGGCTGTCGGTGTGCGCCGCCACGATCCGGAACGGTGCCGTCGGGCCGGCGCCGTCGGTGGCCCGCCACGCGATGAGGCTCCCCCCACGGCGGATGTAGTGCCCGCCCGGTCCGGCCTTCAGTGCGTCGGTGTCACGGTGCGGGGTGAATCCGGCTCCCGTCAACAAGGTGGCGGCGGATTCGACCGCGTGGGCCGGTGTGGGCGACGCGTCGAGAAAGGCGCCCAGAGGCTCCGTGGCGACCGGACTCACTGATCGGCGTTGTCGTCGACACGTCCGATCACGCGGATCGTGTCGGCATGCAGCAGTTCATAGAGCACCCCGCACACCTCGAAGGCGCTCTGGCCCAACACCTCGATCACATCGGCGATCGTGCGATGCCCGTCCAGTTGGGCGAGAATCTGCCATTCGTCGGCGGTGATGGTGAGGCCGTCCTTGCCATCGGGAAGTTCCGGACTGAGCGCCGCGATGATGCCGGTGGACGGGATCAACTCCGCGATGCGGCGCCATTCGTCGCGTCGACGCTCCGCTTCGGCGAGTACCTCCGCGTGGTCCATCCGGATCGCCACACCGAGCGGATCGTTGCGTTGGGATCGGAACTCGAAGTCGTCGGCACCCACGACGACGACCTCGAACACACTCGTGATGATCTGCTCCCGGGCGACCGCGCCGATCCGGTCGCCCTCGACGTCGAACAGGTCGACCAGGGCCTCGGAAAGCGACTGGGAATCCGACGTGGCCGCCACCGCACCGTCGAAGTTCTCGGGCGTCGTGATCCCCTGCCGGATCAGCAGCTCGCGCGGCGAAGGAGTTCCCGGCGAGGTGCCATAGGAAATGGCGCCGTCGGCGATCCACAGCGTCGCACCGACCGGTTCGCCGAACGACAACACACCGGTTGCGTTCGTCGCGGTGAACAGCTCGAACAGCTCGGCCAGGCTGAACGTGTCGAGGTTCCCGGTGAGTTCCGCGGGTCCTTCGGGTGGTGCCGTCACGTCTGTGCTCACGAGTGGTCAAGCTAGCGCACCGCCACGGCCGGGCGACGGGATACCGTCGAACGCCCGACCGGGCGATCGGAACGCGGCGAAAGGCCGGGATAGTCCGTTCGACCCGAATCGTCGTCCCGGCTTGGCGCAGCCTCAATGTTGTACGGTGACGGCCGAAGGGATGGCATCATCGGGCTTGCGCGCAATGGAGTGGAACCCGGGATGTGAGGAGACTGATCGGGCGTGCTCAACAACCTCAAGATCCGAAACAAATTGGCCGCACTGTTGGCGCTGCCGGTCATCGCGCTTTTGGTGTTCGCGAGTATCGGCTACTCCCAGCGGAGCAACACAGCCGACCAGGCCCGGGCCGACGAGCGGGTCGTCACCGCAGCGGGCGCGGCTTCGACGTTGGTGGCCGCGATGGAACAGGAAGCGGTCGTGACCATCGACCAGATGGCTTCGACGAACCCGAAGACCACGTCCGCGGTGACCAAGGCGCGGAAGGCCAGCGACAAGGCATTCGCCGCGTTCAAGGACGCGAACGGACGCCTCGACCTGGGCGGGAACTCGGATGCCGTGAGTACGGCGTCGGTTGCGCTGGACACGTTCGAACAGGAGACCTTCAAGAACTTCCAGACCAACCGGGCGCAAGTCTCCTCGAACTGGAGCCAGGGTGCCAACAGCACCCGGTCGGAGATCTCCGAAGCCTGGTACGGACAGCTGGGCAACTATCGGTCGTCCTGGATCGGGCCGTTGATCTCCTATGTCCAGAACCTGGCCGGCCTCACCACGACCCCTGAGGTGGTACTCCCGCTGGAGCGGCTCGCCGCCGTAATGGACTACAACCTGCAGACGGTCTCGCTCGGCTCGATGGCTCTGGCGACCCATGCCGACGGTCAGTCCCTGTGGGCGGCGCCGAGTGCCGGCGGTGAGCAGGCCGGCAGCGACCAGCCGTCGGGAAACCAGCAGCGCGTCTATGAGCAGGCGTTGAACCAGGACAAGACGAACGCGGTGTTGACGACGGTCGCCGGTGGTTCCAGCCCGATCAAGACCTACTTCAACCAGAACGTCCAGTTGCCTTCCAACCTCGGGATCGTCTTCTCCTCCGACTGGCAGATCCCCAGCGCGATGAGCTCCGATGCGTTCTCGAGCCCCGTCGGCCAACTCGGCTTCCCGAGCCAGTCGGTCTCCCTCAAAGAGATCACCGGCTATGGCCGTGAACTGGCCGGCGCCGCCACGAACCTCACGAATACGACGAGCGACGCCATCGAGACCCATCGGGCCGACTCGGTTCGCGCCTCACAGTTGTATCTGTTGTTCGCTGGTCTGGTCATCCTTCTCGCCGTGGCCCTGGCCATCTGGATCGCCCGCTCGGTGACCCAGCGTCTGGTGAAGCTGACCGGCGCAGCCGATCGCCTCTCCCACGAGCAACTGCCCCGACTCGTCGACTCCCTCAAGAACCCGGCCGAGGACGATGTCGGCTATCTCACCTCGTCGTTCACCGAGATCGACGTCGCCGGTACCGACGAGATCGGCCATCTCGCCGGCGCATTCAACCGGATCCAGGGCGTGGCCGTACAGGTCGCCACCGAGCAGGCTCAGCTACTGCGCAAGGGCATCGGCGACATGTTCGTCAAC
>CAZEAV010000394.1:0-3371 GCA_964510215.1 uncultured Iamiaceae bacterium | reverse complement strand
ACGACCACGACGTCGGTACCCTCCGTGCCGACGAGCGTCGCGCCGACGAGCACGGTGCCGACCATTACCGAGCCGCCGAGCATGACCGCGGAGCCGTCGACCGCCACGTCGACTCCGGACACAGGCGCCGGCCGAGCGGCCAGCCGATCCACGGCTCCGGCTGCCGGAGCCGTCGGTGGGACGCCTCGCTACACCGGCTGAAACCGGCCGCGTCCCCGCTGCAGACCCCGTCGCGCTCGATTAGGTTGCGTGGCGTGACCGAAGGTGAGCGCGACCGTCGACAACCGGAACGGGATCCACGGGTTCTGTGGAATCGGCGAGGTTTCCTGGCCGGTGCGATGGGTACCGCGGTCGTTGCCGGCGTCGCCGCGGCCGGATGCTCGTCCTCGGGATCCGGGTCGGCGTCGAAGAACGCCGCCGGACGGAAATCGTCCCCGACTGCCGGATCGACCGTCCCGCCCGCGACCACCGCGGACGCCGACGCGTGCCGGCTCACTCCCGAGGTGACCGCGGGCCCCTACTACCTCGACGGTGCCGCGGTGCGGCACGACATCACCGAATCCAAGCCCGGCTTCGCCCTCGACGTCGCGTTCACCGTGATCGACTCGCAGACCTGTTCGCCGCTCGCCCGCGCCGCCGTGGACATCTGGCACTGCGACGCACACGGCGAATACTCCGGGTGGAACGGGAACACCCTCGCCGAGACCTTCTCGCAGCCGCGCAACCACAAGACCTATCTACGCGGCATCCAGCTCACCGGCGACGACGGCACGGCGCGATTCAGAACGATCTATCCCGGCTGGTACGAAGGGCGCGCGATCCACATCCATCTGAAGGTCCACACCGACGGTCGGGCGTCGGGGACCTACACCGGTGGTCACGTCGCGCACGTGGGACAGGTGTTCTTCGACGACACGTTGTCGGACCGCCTGATGGCCCTCGAACCCTACGGTTCGCACACGGGGACCCGGACCCGGAACGCCGAAGACTCCATCTACCGGGAGGCCGGATCTCCTCGCATCCTGTCGACGGAGCCGAAATCGTCGGGGGATCCGCATGCGGGCTTCGTCGGACACATCACGCTCGCGGTCGATCCGGACGCGACGCCGAAGCCCAAACCGCTGGCCTGACCGGAGCGGCCCGGAACGGCGCCCGCGGTCATGGCTCCGCCCCGTCCAACACGGCCAGGATGTCGTCCGCCCAGCGTTCCAGCTTGACCGGTCCGATGCCGTCGCAGGCCGCCAGGTCGGCCGCGGTCCCAGGGCGTGCCAGCGCGATCCCGCGGAGGTGCGCGTCGGAGAGCACCGTGTACGCGGGCTTGCCGCTTCCGCGGGCTTCGGTGGTCCGCCAGGCACGCAGGGCGGCTTCGGCGACGGCGGCCGGCCCCCACAGCTCGGTCGGCGCGGCGAGGGGACGGCGGACACCGTTCACCGTGACCCGTTCCCCGTAACGGACCCGAAGCGTGGTCCCCGCTTCGAGTCGGACGAGCACCCCGGAGGAATCGGCATCTTCGACGGTCCCGGAGTGTCCAGGGGAGGCGACCAGTTCGAGACCGAAGGTCGCGGGGTGCACGTCCTGCGACGTCGGCTTGGCGGCACGGGAAGATGCCGGCGTCGTGCCCGCACCACGCGACGCCCCTTCACGGGTCGTCGCGCTCCGCGGGCGGGACCTGGGCGCCGTACCGGCCAGTTCGGTCACGAACCGGCTCGGTCGGGTCCGGTCCGCGCACACCGCCACCCGATGCCGGCCGCGGGTGATGGCCACATGCAGGACCCGCCGCTCCTCGGAGACGTCGTCGCTGAGCCGGTGCGGCATGATGCCGTCCATCACCCCGACCACGGCGACCCGGTCCCACTCGCGGCCTTTCACCCGGTGGACGGTCGACAGCGTGACGCCGTCGGGGTCGTCGGGGCGGCCGAGCAGGTCGCGGACCCAGGCTTCGAACCCGACCGGGTCGGGGTGCAGATCGGCGACGCCGAGCAGCCCTTCGAGGTCGTCCAGATGGCTGGAGCCCTGCGCGCCGCGTTGGCCGGTGCGATCGAGGAGTCCCATCGCGGAGCCGAGCCCGACCTCGTCACGCACGACCTCGAGAATGGCCCGGGTGGTGCCGCCATCGGCTGCAGCACTCACCGCGGCGAGATCGGAGGCCAGCCGGATCACCTTCTTCGCCTCTTTGTCGGGCACCTGGTCGGCGATACCGCGCACCTGGGTGACCGACCACATGGCCCGACGCCCGAGCCGGTCACCGAACCAGCGGGGAAGCCCCCGGGTGGGACGACGCAGGATCTCGACGATGTCGCCCGCGGCCATCCGGTCACCCGCGACGGCCAGCCGCAGGTACGCCAGCGCGGCGCGCAGGCCGGTGCGTTCCAGGATGTTCGCACCGAGCACCGACGACACGGGTACGCCGGCATCGACCAGTGCGACCTGGGGCATCAACAACAGCGCGTTCACCCGGCTGAGCACGGCGATCGAGGTCGCCTCCACCCCTGGGGTGTCCAGCCATTCCCCGATCTGGGTGACCAGCGCGGAGGCCGCGTCCTGAGGGCCGTGGGAGATGATGCGGAGCCCGTCCGGCGAGGGGTCGGCCGCCGGGCCGGCAGTGATGGACTTCGTCACCCGGCGCCGGTTGTAGCCGACCAGGTTGCGGGCGGCATCGACCACCTGGGTCGGGCACCGGTAGTTGACGGTCAAGGCGTGGGACGTCGCGGTCGGGAACAACGTGGCGTAGTCGATGAGAAAGCTCGGATCGGCCGAGTTGTGGCCGTAGATGACCTGGTCGTCGTCGCCGACCCCGAACACGTCGAGGTTGGGGAGGGCCAGCAGACGCACCAGGAGCACGTGGGCGGGGGTGAGGTCCTGGAACTCGTCCACGAGCAGGTGCCGACACTCGGCCTGCATGCGACGGCGGAACTCCCCGTCGCGCAGAAGGAGCTCCACCGCGGCGTAGATCTGTTCGTCGAAGTCGACGACGCCGTGCTCGCCCAGGTGCCGGCGATACGGATCGAACAGGTCCGCGAGTCCCTCGACATCGTCCCGCATCGTCTCGACTTCGTGTGGGTCCCGCAGGCCGAGGCGCACCGCAGAGAGCGCCTCGAGGTAGGGCCCGATCGGATCGGTGTTGGCGCGATGGCGCCGTTTGCCGGGTAGCAGCGAGTCGACGAGGCGGCGACAGTCCTGCTCCTGGAGCAGGTCCGCCGTGGCGCCCCGGTGTCGGCGGAGCACCCACAGACCGAGGGAGTTGAGCGTTCGGACGCGCGGCGCGAAGTCGGCGGTGCGCGCTTCGAGCTCGAGTTGCGCCTGCTTGTTGTACGCGACCGCCAGCACCGCATCGGGTCCCCAACCGCGGCCCACCACCAGATGACGCAGCC
>CAZEAV010000393.1:0-3391 GCA_964510215.1 uncultured Iamiaceae bacterium | reverse complement strand
GTGGATGGTGCAGCCGGGCCCGAGCGGTTGTCGTGGCTCGAAGCTCATCGCCACCCGGGCCAACGGGTGTCCGGCGTTCGGTCAGTACCGCGTCGACCCCGCGGGTGGCCACGCTCCCTGGGCATTGCAGGTGCTGGAGATCTCCGGTGGCCGAATCGCCGAGATGCACTTCTTCCTGGCCATGGGCGACCCCGAGCGGCTCTTTGGGTCTTTCGGCCTGCCGCAACATCTGGACGACTGAAACCCCGAGCCGTCGGGGACAACTCCGATCGATCGACGCGCCCGCGGCGCGAACGGTCAGGGCCGGGCAAGGCGGACGACCGAGGACGCCGGCAGGGTCACGCTGCCCTGGACGCGCCGGTGACCGGTCGTGACCTTGTCGGCCGCGACCCAGCCGGGCTGGGAGTCGGGCGCGGCCGACACCGCGGTGGCTTCCCAGGTGCCGTCCATGCCGCGGGGCAGGCGTATCCGGACGGGCTTTGCTGCCAGATTCACGAACACCGCCCCGGGTTCCCGTCCGCTGATCGCGACTGCGACGACGGAGGAGTGCGTACCGGTGCGCCGGGCGGTCGGGACGTGAAGCGTCTGCACACGGGAGCCGGGTGGCACCGCGCCGAACAACAGTGGCAGGGCGTGGCCGAGCGCGGTCCGCTCGAGCGGTTTCGAGCCGTTCGCACCGTCGGTGAACGCGGGAAAGGTCGTCGAGATGCCGACGTCCTGGGGGTTGCGGACCCCGTCGACGATGTCGTGGACCAATGACATGGTGATCTGTGGATCGCTGAGCTGGTGCAGCGCAACGGCGACCACCGACAGTGCCTGCGCCCAGATCTGCGTGCCGGACTTGGATCCCCAGGCCGCCTGGTTCCACTCGGTCAGCCACACCGACATCGAGCCGGGGATCTTGGCGAGCGTCTCGGCGGCGAAGCCGTTCCAGGCATCCAGGCCCGCGGTCAGCGTCGCCGGGACATCGGACCCGGGCGCGGCCCGATCGGGCAGGGTCCAGTACGGGTGGATGGCGATCGCGTCGGCGCCTTTGACGGTGGCGAGCACCTCGTCGTTCCAGGACGTGTACCGCTTGCCGAACACGCTCGAGAAGAACGTATCGGAGGGGTCCGCGCCCGACACCGCGATCTGTGCGTCCGGGAAGTCTTTGCGCAACGTCGGGATCCAGGCGTTCATCGCGTGCGCATACGCGGTGCCCGACGGGAACACCTTGGGATAGATCGACCGCACGTCCCACAACTCGTTCCCGAGTTCGATGTAGTCCACGGGCATGCCCAGGCGCTTCGCCTCGTGCAGCATCGCCACCTGGTCGGCGAGCGTGGACGTGAGCACGTTCAGGTCCCAGACCGGTGTCGCTTTCGTCGTGGCGATGAACGACGCCCAGTCGGCCATGGTGATCGGGTGGCGATCCGGCCCGATCGACGCGAACGGGCTGGTGGGGTCGTCGATGAACTTGCCGGTGTGCCAGTCGATCCACTGGGCAGCGGTACCCGTGGGGACGCGGATGAGCCGGGCCGGGAACGACGCGAGTTGCCGTTGGAGCTTCGGGTTCATCAGCAGGTCGATGTTGACGTTGCGGATGATCGACGCGCCGTTGAATCCGAAGAACGGCCCGGAGATCTTCACTTCTTTCCCGCTCCGTTGCGTGGCCAGGCCACGAGCGGGTCGGGTGGTCGTCGTCTTCTCGGCCGACGGCGACGGCGAGGATCCGCTGCATGCCGCCACCGGGACGTACAGCAGGAGCGTGGCGAGGACCAGGCCGAGCCACCGGGGGGCGCTTTGGGATGTGTGCATCTGATGATCCAAGCAGCTCAGGCGGCGCGGCGCCCTCCCCGCACCAGACGGCCGGGACGCTCGCCTGTGTCGGCGTCGTGATCGCGGGTCACCACGCCGTTCACGAGCGTCGCCACATACCCCGAAGCCGCCTGCATGATCCGGCTCGAATGGGCTGGCAGGTCATAGCGCAGCTCCGGCGAATGGATCGTGAGATTGTCGAAGTCGATCACGTTCACATCGGCGCGCCGGCCCGGGGCGAGGACGCCCCGATCGGTGAAGCCGTACAGTGCGGCGTTCGCGCCGGTGAGTTTGTGGACGAGCAACTCGAGCGGGAGCCGTTCACCCGCGGTGCGATCCCGCGCCCAGTGGGTGAGATGGAACGTCGATGCCGAACAGTCCGAGATCAAGTTCACATGGGCGCCGGCGTCGGAGAGGCCGGTGACCGTGTTCGGGTCGACCAGCATGTCTCGGCACGCGTCCAGATTGCCGCCCACGAAGTTCGACCCGAGCAGCGCATAGAACGCTTTTCCGTCGTCCTCCAACAACAGGTCGTACATGTAGGAGACGGGATCGACGCCGGCCGCGGTGGCCCGGGCGTACACCGAGGTGGACATGTCCGGCTCGTAGTTCACCGGGTCGGTGAGCGGGAAGGTGAGAATCAGCCCCGGGGTGAACACCTTGGTGATCATCTCGGAGAAGTCCGCCGGCTCGGCGCCGTTGTCGCCGTCGGCGAGGATCGCCCGGCGCACGTCGGGCCGCCGCATCTCGGCCACCCGCTCGGCGAGCGGCAGGTCTTTGATCTTGCGGTAGGCGGGCCGGGTCATGAACAGGTGGTAGGTGTCCAGACTGGTCATGATCGTGACCGAGCGGGGAATGATCTGGGGATGCAGGTCGGCTCCCCGGCCGTTCGCCGCGGTCGCCGCGTCGAGCATCAGGCGCCAGTGGTCGGGGTCTTCGAAGAGCTGCGCCGTGGTGAAGGTGACCGGGCGGCCGCTGGCACGCGAGATCTCCTCGAGCATCGGGATCTCCTCGATGGGCTTCGCGGCTTCGCCGCCGAGGGAATCCAACCGGCCGATCGTGCCTGACACGATGGCTTCGAACACGCCGTGCCCGGCCCGGCGCAACGCGTCGCCCAGCGCCAGTAGTTCGTCGGCCTCGGCGAACGTTCCCGGGACGGGGCGTCCCGAGCGGGCGCGGTGGCCGATTGTGCGCGAGGTGGAGAATCCGACCGCGCCGGCGGCGATCGCTTCTTCGACCAGCGCGGACATTGCCTGGAGGTCCTCCGCGGTGGCGTCCTCGTTCGCCGCGCCCCGTTCGCCCATCGTGTAGAAGCGCACCGCGCCGTGGGCGACCTGGGCGGCGACGTCGACCGCGTAGCGGCGGGCCGCGAGCACGTCCAGGTACTCGCCGAAGGTCTCCCAGGTGCCCCACGGCATGCCGACGCTCAGGGCGGGGCCGGGGATGTCCTCGACGCCTTCCATCAGGTCGATCAGCGCGTCGTGGTCGGTGGACCGGACCGGGGCGAACCCCACCCCGCAGTTGCCCATCACCACGGTGGTCACCCCGTTGGCTGCGGACGGTTCGATCGCGTCGTCCCAGGTGACCTGGCCGT
>CAZEAV010000392.1:0-3392 GCA_964510215.1 uncultured Iamiaceae bacterium | reverse complement strand
CGCCGCCATCGATTTGCGCTGAGCGGTTCGCCGGAGTGGCGGACCGCCCGGCCAGCGGCGAACGGGCCGGGGTCCGGTCACCGCTCACAACGCCAGGTTCTCCACGGTGACACCGCCCCCGGAGAGGCCGAGGGTGAGCGTCACCCCGTCGGCCTCGATGCGCACGGTGTGGGTGCCGGGGACCCGGGTGGCGACCCGCACGCCCTGCAGTCGGCGCCCACCCAGCGCACCCAGCGCCCGGTTGACCCCGTCCAGGGACTGCCGCCGTGCCCGCCCACCCGGCGTGCGTGCCAGCACCGCGCCCAGGAGCCGTTCACCCTCTGCCCGGTAGAGACGTCGTGCCCGACCCCCGGCCAGCGAGGTGACCGCCAGATGCTCGAGGGTCTCGAGCAGTGCCGGGGGCACCGAGCCCGACGGCGCAACCTCGGCGAGTGCGAGCGCGTCGTCACGTAACCCTTCGGGCAGGACGCCGGCGGCCGCGACCGCCTCGGCCGCGACGATCGATGCTTCGTCGGGGTCCAGCGCGATGGCGTCCTCGTCATCCGGTGCCCTGTCGTCGTCGACCGTCCGGTCGGCGTCGACCGAAGCGAATTCGGCGACGGCACGGCCGGACCGGCCGCGGGCGTTCGCCGGGCTACCCGGCGTCGTCACTGCTCCGGTCCCAGCAACGCATGTGCCTCATGCTCGAATCCGCCGGTCTCGATCGGGCAGTGGATCCCGCACTCCTTGGGCGCGCCGGTCTCCCACCACCACCGTCCGGCGCGGTCGTCCTCGCCTTCGGTCACCGGCCGCGTGCAGGGGTCGCAGCCGATGCTGGTGTATCCCTGGGCGTACAACGGATGGACCGGAACGTCGTTGGCCCTCAGGTACTCCCACACCTCGTCCTTGGACCAGTCGGCGAGCGGGTTCAGCTTGACAATGCCGTCGTGGTCGTGGTCGAGCTCCACCTTTCTGATCGCGGCACGCGACGCCCACTGTTCGCGCCGCAGGCCGGTGATCCAGGCGTCGAGCCCACGAAGTGCTCCGACCAGCGGCTGGACCTTGCGCACGTTGCAGCAGGTCAGCCGCAAGGGCACGGATTCTGTGAACAGGTCCCGCCCGTGGCGGTCCTCCATGGCGGCGACCGCGCCCAGGTCGGGTTTGATCACCTCGAAGCGCGTCGTGGGGTAGTGCTCGCGGACCTCGTCGATGAACGCATAGGTCGCGGCGGGCAGGCGCAGCGTGTCGACCGTGAGGATCCGGATGTTGCTGCGGAGCTTCACCGCCATGTCCAACAGCACCATGCCCTCGGCCTGCAGCGCGGTGACCACGGCGATCTCGTCGTCGCCGAAGGTGTCGAAAGCCCACTCGAGGACTTCGTCGGGTTCGCAAGGGTCCAGGTCGATGGCGATCTCGCCGATCTCGAGATCGTCGAAGGACACTCGGGTGTTCATGTTGTTCTCGTTTCTTGTCGATGCCATCCCGCCGGTGTCGGCCGGGTGGTGGGTTCAATGGCGTGGTCCCCCCTCAACACCCGCCCGACAGCGCCGGCAGGATCGACAGCTCCTGACCCACCGCGACCGCGGTGTCCAGGCCGCTCAGGAAGCGGATGTCGTCCTCGCCGAGAAAGACGTTCACCGAAGGGATCACGGTGCCGTCCGCGTCAAGCATCTGTGCGGTGAGCCGCGGATACCGTGCTGCCAACTCGGTGAGAATCCCGCCCACCGTGCGAGCGTCGACCTCGATCACATCCGCGCCGTCGGTGGCCTCCAACAGCATGCCCGGGATACGGACGACCGGCCGGGCCGCGGCCTGTTCCCGTTCGCCGCCGGAGCCTTGGGCGCCCTCGCCGGCGCAGATGGCACGGAGTGCGTCGTCGTCGTGGAGCGCGAGAAAGTCTCCGAAGCTCATCGATTCTGTGGCACGGCGTTTCGCGTCCACCCAGGCACCGACGAGACGGCAGACGACCTCGTCGATCTCGGTCGCCGGGATCCGCCGCAGGAGTGGGATCCCGATCGCGGCGCCGGCACCGAGGTGGCCACGCAACCGCAGGTTGTAGGCCTCGGTCCGCTCCCCGGTCTCCTTGTCGGTGGTCGTCGTGCCCTGCAGCCCGATGTCGCCCACCCAGTGATGGGCGCACGCGTGCGGGCAGCCGTCCATGTGGATGCCCAGATCCGCGACCTGGGGCGCGCCGAAACGGCGTTCCAGTTCGGGCAGAATCAGCTCCAGGCGACCTTTGGTCTCGGCCACCGAGTAGTTGCAGAACTGGTGGTCGGTGCAGGCGACGGAGTTCGCGTACAGGTTCGTCCGCTTCGGTTCGAACCCGATGTGCTCGAGCTGGTCGATCAGCCAGGAGACCTTCGTCGTCGGCACGTTCACCGCGATGAAGTTCTGGGATCGGGTGAAACGGGCCTCCGCGCCGATGGAACCGAGCACCTCGCCCAGCGCGAGGAGCCGGTCGCCGGTGATGCGCCCCATGGTGACCCCTACGCCCACAGAGGACTGATCGGGCCGGCGCTGTCGGTGGACCCCGGTGTGGCCGGCACCCGGCGTGGGCTCGGGGGCCACACCGTCCTCGAACGCGTACCCGAGGCGCTCTTCGATCATGGCCCGCATGGCCTCGGGGCCGTAATCGTCCATCATGTGCTTGATCCGTGCTTTGACCCGACTCACCCGGTACCGGGGGTCGGCCTGCCACACGTCGGTGACCGCCCGAAGCACCTCGATGATCTGAGCATTGGACTCATAGGGCACGAACACGCCGATGTCCCTGGCGATCCGCGGGGTCGCCGACAGACCGCCGCCGATCCGCAGGCCGAACCCGGGACGGCCGTCTCTGAGCGTCCCGACGAGCGCCACGTCGTGGATCTCGGGCGCGTTGCACTGGGCGGGGCACGCCGAGATCGTGTACTTGTGCTTGCGGGGCAGATCCGAATAGGCGCGGTTGCCCGAGAAGTATGCGGCGACATCGGCGACGAGCCCGGTGACGTCGAACAGTTCGTCCGCGTCCACTCCGGCGACGGGGCAGCTCGTCACGTTGCGGACCGTGTCGCCTTCTCCCCCGGTGGTGGTGAGCCCCATGTCGGCGATCGTGGCGAGCACCTCGGGCAAGCGTGCCAGGTCGATCCAGTGCAACTGGATGCCCTGACGGGTGGTCAGCTCGCCGTAGTTGCGCCCGTAGGACACCGAGATGCGGCCCAGCCCGGTGAGCTGATCGGGGGTGATCCTCCCGCCGGGCACCTTGACCCGCACCATGAACGTGCCGATCTTCGGCTTGTCGTGCATCAGCCCGTACCAGCTCAGAAAGACGATGTCCTCCTCGGGGACGGCCTCGTATCCCCGTTCGATCATGGCTGGTAGCTCGTCGATGATGTCGAGCGGGAACTTCTCCTTCTTGTGCCGCTCGATGGCGT
>CAZEAV010000391.1:0-3401 GCA_964510215.1 uncultured Iamiaceae bacterium | reverse complement strand
GTGCGGGGTGACGGTCGTGTGGCGTTCGTCCTGTAATTCCACCGGGACCGCGACGGCGCGACCTATGGCCTGCACCTCGGCGCGCGCGTTCGCCGCGGCTGGGCATTCGGAACGTTCGAGCGACCGGGGTAGTCCGACGACGACGAGCTCAGCTTCCCACTCGCGTACCTGATCGGCAAGGCGGTCCGCGAGCGGTCGACGACCGGCCCGTGGCACCACGTCGGTCGGTGTCGCCACCCCCGTCGTCGTGTCCCCCACCGCGACGCCGATCCGTTCGGACCCGAGATCGATTCCGAGCACGCGCATGCGATCGAAGATCTCTACGCTCCGACCAACAGGCTGCGGGCGGCGTCCAGGGTCGCGTCGATCCTGGACGCGTCACGGCCACCGGCCATGGCGAGCTCGGCATTGCGGGTGTTCCCCCCGCCGCCCAGCGTCCCGGCCAACTCACCCACCAGAGCACCTGCATGACGCTCTGAATCGCGAAGCGTGGCCACGACGAGCGCGGCGCCACCACCCGGCGGTGACCCACCCAGGACCACGGCTTCGACCCCGGGCATGTCGCGTGCGGCTACCGCCATGTCCCGCAGATCGTCCCTGGCGATGTCGTCGACACGCGCCACGACGACCCCTCGAACCGCATCGTCGGCGAGATCCCGGGCCCGTGACACCGCAAGGCGTCGACGGAGTGTCGCGAGTTGCTCGTGCGCTTCGTCCAGCTCGGCGTTGCGCTTGTCGATGCCGGCGACCACCTCGGTCACCGATACCCCTAGACGGGCCGCGACCACCTGGAGTTCGTCCTCGTCGCGGCGGAGCCGATCGAGCGTTCCCAGACCGGTGACCGCTTCGATCCGGCGCAGGTTCGACCCGATCGAGGTTTCATGGGTGATCTTGATCATCCCGATGTCGCCGAGCGCCGCCACATGTGTGCCGCCGCACAACTCGATCGAATGGCGGCCAGCTTCCAGCACCCGCACGATGTCGCCGTACTTCTCACCGAAGAACGCGATCGCCCCCAGACCGAGGGCGTGGTCCTTGGTGGTCTCGTAATGGCGCGCCGGCGCGTTGTCGAGCACCTCGGCGTTGGCGAGGTCCTCGACGGCGCGTATCTCGGTGGCGGTCAACGCCTGGAAGTGACTGAAGTCGAAACGCAACCGGTCCGGCGCGACCAGCGATCCCTGCTGTTTGACATGATCACCCAGGACTTCCCGCAACGCCCAGTGCAGCAGGTGCGTGGCGGTGTGATTCCGCCGAATGGCGTTGCGTCTCGGAACGTCGATCGCAGCGAGCGCCTCCTGGGAGGCGGTGATGGTCCCCTCGCTGACGCGCGCGGTGTGCCGGTGGAGGCCGGGCAACGCGTAGGTGGTGTCGACGACCTCGGCGACGCCGGTGGAGGTGGTGATGGTGCCGGTGTCGCCGACCTGGCCACCGGATTCGGCGTAGAACGGGGTGCGGTCCAGAACGATGGCCACGGTGCCCTCCTCGGAACCGTCCTCCTCGACCACCGCGAGCACTTTGGCTTTGGAGGTGTCCTCGGACCGACCGGTGAACTCGGTCGTGCCATATGAGCCGACCAACGCGGCGTAGGTGTCGACGGTGTCGCCGGTGGCGACACCGGCCGACTTGGCTCCGGCTCTGGCCCGCTCGCGTTGGGCGGCCATCTCGGTGTCGAAGGTGTCGGTGTCGACGCCGAACCCGCGCTCCTGGGCGATCTCGGTGGTCACCTCGAGCGGGAAGCCGTAGGTGTCGTGCAACTGGAACGCGACCGTGCCCGGCACGACTCCCGCTGCGGGCAGCGGGTTGAGTTCGGCGTCCAGAATGCTCATGCCCGTGCGCAGCGTCCGACGGAACTGGTCCTCCTCGCGACCCAGCACCCCGGTGATCAGCTCCAGGTTCTCGGTGACCTCCGGGTAGGTGGGGCCCATGACCTCGGCAACCCGCCGCGCGAGCGGCACCGTGACCCAGTCCTCCACGTCGAGCAGAAATGCGAAACGGATGGCCCGACGGATGATGCGACGGAGCACATAACCACGCTCTTCGTTCGAGGGGATCACCCCATCGGCGACCAGGAACGTCATGGTCCGGGCGTGATCGGCCAGCAGGCGTAGCGCAACGTCGCCGGCGGGGTCGGTGCCCAGCGTGCGCCCGGTGATCTCCTGGGCGGCGGTGACCAGATCGGCGAGGGTGTCCGCCGCGTACAGCCAGGGACTTCCCTTCAGCACGGCGAGGATCCGTTCCAGACCGGCTCCGGTGTCGATGTTCTTCGTCGCCAGTTCGCTGAGCGACCCGTCGGGATGCCGGAAGTGCTGCTGGAACACCAGATTCCACAGCTCGGGAAAACGATCCTCGGCCGCCGAGTTGGCCGGTCCACCGTCGGGACCGAACTCGGGCCCGTAGTCCCAGAAGATCTCCGAGGACGGACCGCACGGGCCGGTCTCGCCCATCTCCCAGAAGTTGTCGGCGTCCAGGCGTTGCAGCCGTTGCGGCGGCAACCCCACCCCGTCGATCCAGATCGCCGCAGCCTCGTCGTCACTCTCGTGCACGGTCACCCACATGCGATCACCGTCCAGACCGAGCCGCCCCGTCAGGAACTCCCACGCCCACCGAATGGCGTCGTCCTTGAAGTAATCGCCGAAGCTGAAGTTGCCGAGCATCTCGAAGAAGCTCAGATGACGGGGCGAACGCCCCACCGCGTCCAGATCGTTGTGTTTGCCACCGGCCCGCACGCACTTCTGCACCGAAACGGTCCGGGGCGGCGACCAGGGCACCTTTTCCTCGCCGAGGAAGTACGGCACGAAGGGCATCATGCCCGAGTTCGTGAACATCGGGGCGGAGGGATGGAGCGGGATCAGCCCCGCTGAGGGCACCTCGCTGTGGCCGCGCGCGACGAAATGGTCGACGAAAGCGCGTCGCAGCTCACGCGCCGTCCCCACGGTCGTCCCCGTCGATGTCATAACTGCGGTCGATCCTAGTGATCGGTCCGGGACGGCGACGATCGGCGTCGCCGCGCGGGGTCATGGGATGCCTGGAGCGCATCGCTCACCCGTCGCATCTCACTTCTCCCGTCCGCCACGGCAGCCCGGAACCGGTCCGCGCCGCGATTCGCCGCCGCGGCGGCATCCCTGGCCAGCGAATCGGGCGCCAGGCGGGCCCGACGCGCAGCGAGTTCGCGTTCGACCCGCTTGACACCGGCCACTCCCGCACTGGCACCCAGGGTGAACCAGACAAGGCGCTTGAACACGTCGACGCTCCTCTCGGACTCAACCGGCCTTGGCGCCACGGATGCGCCGAGCTGCCCGCGTCGTCCCTTTCGCCAACGCGACGGTCTTGATCACAGGCTTTCCCATCGTGAGGTACCCGACTTTCGCGGCGCCGTCCACGGTGGCCGCGAGTGCCTCGGC